>NZ_LWFH01001611.1:0-29206 GCF_001635725.1 Oleiphilus sp. HI0066 | reverse complement strand
TTCTAAGATTTAAACGCTTGAATTTGAACGCTTCTCTGAACAAAATGCGCATTCAAGGAGTAGTATCATGACATCATTGTTTTTTGTGCACGGTCTGTGGGCAACGCCAAGAATTTGGGAAAACTACCAAGATTATTTTTCTAATCTTGGTTATCGGGTTATTTGCCCAGCACTGCCTCAGCATTTCTCTAAGAATCAAGCACAACACCCTGCCCAATTGAGCTTACAAAACTATGTTGATCAACTTGAAGAAGACTATCGACTGGTCGCCGAAGAAAGCAATCATATTGTTATCGTCGGTCACGGGGCGGGATGTGTTCTGTCACAACAGCTAGCTATGCGCACTGAGCCTGATGCACTTATTCTTCTTGCTCCAGAAGCGGCTGCAGGGCTAGGTAATGCATTTCCAACCACTCGCGCCCTGAAAGATGTTTGTGCTACGCCTTTGTTCTGGCAAAAGGGGGTAAAGCCTAGTTTTAAATCTGCCCGCGAATATTTGTTCAACACAATGACTGAAAAACAAGCGCAAGCTGCTTATTCACAAATGTGTTTTGAATCAGGCTTAGCACTTAAAGAATTGTGGTTTTGGTATCTAGATACGAAGAATCGTTCAGAGATTGAAAGAGAAAAAATCGACTGCCCAATTATGACCTTAGCAGGAGCCAAAGATCGCTATAGTTCAGCGAGAACGGCTCGCCGCATTAGCCGGCATCTCGGTCAAGGACGGCATTTCCACCGTTTGCAAAAGTTTGGGCACATGATCCCGCTTGAAGACACTCACTTTGAGGTCGCGAAACAAATGCATGTTTGGCTATGCTGGCAACTTGGTATGCAAAGCCAAAAAAACAAAGCGGTTTAAGCGAGTTTAAAAACCGCTGTATCGAAGTCCATCCCTTTTAAATGGCTTGCATGAAGCTGACTCATCGTTCCCTTTTCGCAGAACAACAAATAGCGTTTTGCTTTATCTAAGCGCTCAGTTTCACTCATCAGCTCATAGAAAGGAATATGCAAGACTTCATTGTTGGTCAAGGTAAGCGGAGATTTATTCGCCTCTTCAGGGCCTCGAATATCAATCACCACATCACCAACTTTAGGTAATGTCGTTACATCAACATCCACCACATTTTTCTGCTGATGCATAACCTGATCAATTTTTTTAACGACGGCATCTTCAATCGCTTGATCTAAAACAGAAAAATCAAAATTACCTTCTTCTTCCTCTACTTTAGCAAGCTTCGCACAGGTAGTTGGTTTGTCCGAAATCACACCACAGTACTCCGGCATATTCTTTGCGAATTCTTCGGTACCGATTTTTGCAGACAATCGAATGATATCGAGCTTATCCATCGTAATCAGAGGACGCAAAATGACTGTCTCAGATACACGATCAATAACATTCAAATTTGTCACGGTTTGACTAGAAACTTGAGCGACTGATTCGCCTGTCACAAGCGCGGTCACATCCATTTTCTTTGCTATTTCTTGCGCAGCACGAACCATCATTCGTTTAAGCACCACTCCCATATGTGAATGGTTAACGTGCTTGAGAATCTCACCCACAACACCTTCAAATGGCACCGAAATAAAGTGGACTCGATGAGAGCGACCATATTTTTCCCATAAATACAGAGAAACTTGCTTAACACCGATTTCATGCGCGTCACCGCCGAGGTTAAAGAAACAAAAATGCGTTTTTAAACCTCGTTTCATTGTTAAATAACTAGAAACGGTTGAGTCAAAGCCACCAGAAATTAACGACAGCACTGGCTCTTGCGTGCCAATAGGAAAACCACCTAAGCCTTCATAGCGCTCAGAAACGGTATACAGCGTGTCGTCGCGAACTTCTAACTTTACGGTCACATCAGGCTGCTTAAGAGAAACGCTTTCAGGTTCGCATGAACGAAGCAATGCGCCGCCCAAATAACGTTCTAGCTCACTGGAAGCAAATGAATGTTCTCCTGCACGCTTTACACGAACAACAAAGGTTTTCCCTTTGATTTGCTCCCCGTAAGTGTCGGCACAGATTTGAGCAATATCATCGAAACGGGAATCAATCCCTTCTAGCTCGTAGCTATCAACTTTTAAAACATTGGATATGCCAGGAATGCGCTGCAAAGCGTCAACGACCTTCGCTTCATCATTCTCATACCCAGGTAATAAACGTACTTCAAGCTTATCCCAGAACTCCTGAACCTTAGCCCCTTCAGTTTCTTTCAGTAACACAACTTGAACGTTTTGGCGCAATTGACGCACCAAACGCTTACGAACAGGCTTACTTTTAATGGTAATTTCAGGGAAAAGTTTGACGATAAATTTCATGCTGTCTCTCAAACCAAAATTTCTAGGCGCGGTATTCTATATGAAAACAATGCCAAAGTAGCAGCAATTTACAGTTCTTCACTGTCGTCAACACTATACTTACAGTGAAAGCCGAAAACTTACGTCGAAGGAGAGTGCGTATGAACAACAACGGTATTAATGCTCGCGTCACACCTAAAGGCAATATGGACATATTGTCTCGACACGAAGTGAATCTCCTGCGCAACAAGAAAAACGAACAACTACAAGAGCTGTTTCGTCGTTGCGCACTCGCTGTGTTGAACTGTGGATCCTTAAGTGATGACGGTGAAAGTCTCTTAGAAAAATACAAAGACTTCGAAATTAACGTCATTCAACAACCTCGAGGCATAAAACTCGATATTAAGAACGCGCCTGAAAGCGCCTTCGTTGATGGCTATATGATTCAAGGTATCAATAATCATTTGTTCTCAGTAGTGAGAGACATCATTTACACAGACAGTGTCATGATGAAAAACACGAGCTTGAACCTTAAGTCTTCAGAGCAAGTTACGAACTTTATTTTCCATTTATTACGTAATGCAAACCTGCTTAAAACAAACTGTGAGACAGATATTGTTGTGTGCTGGGGTGGTCACTCAATCAAACGTAACGAATACGAATACACGAAAGAAGTTGGCTATCAGCTTGGTTTACGTGCATTGAATATCTGTACTGGCTGTGGCCCAGGTGCGATGAAAGGCCCGATGAAAGGTGCTGCGGTAGGTCATGCAAAGCAACGCCATGCACTGGGACGATATATCGGTGTCACGGAGCCAGGCATTATTGCAGCAGAGTCTCCAAACCCAATTGTAAACGAGCTAACGATACTGCCCGATATCGAAAAGCGACTTGAAGCGTTTGTGCGCCTTGGACACGGAATTATTGTCTTTCCTGGTGGCGTCGGCACTGCTGAAGAGATTCTGTATATTCTCGGTGTATTGATGCACCCAAAAAACAAGGCGATGCCCTACCCCTTGGTGCTAACTGGCCCCGAATCAAGTCGGGATTATTTTGAAATGATCGATACCTTCATCGGACAAACACTTGGTACAGAAGCGCAAGTGCTCTATAAAATCATTATTGATGATCCAGAATCTGTCGCCAAATATATGAAATCAAATCTCGAAAAAGTCAAAACATATCGTCGCAAACGCCGCGATGCGTATTACTACAACTGGCTACTGAAGATTGATCCTATATTTCAAAAGCCTTTTGAGCCGACACATGCATTGATGGCTAACCTTGACCTCCATAAAGATCAAGAGCCTCATCAGCTCGCCGCCAATCTACGCTGTGCTTTTTCAGGAATCGTTGCAGGTAATGTCAAAGCGCAAGGATTAGCTGAGATCAAAAAACACGGGCCCTTTCAAATAGCAGGTGATCCAGAGATTATGTTATCGATGGATAAGATGTTACGCGCTTTTGTTGATCAAGGAAGAATGAAGCTGCCCGGTAGTACGTATAAGCCTTGTTATCGTATCGTGAACAAATGAATGCTAGTTGTTAAATAGCTTTGGCAAGAGCATTGAAAAAGCCGAACGATGTTCGGCTTTTTCAATCATTAAGCGTTGAACGCTTTTATTTCAATGTGCTGAAGTATTCAGCAAGGTTCTGCATATCCGCATCAGTAAGAGCAGCCGCCTGTGCTTGCATGATTGCAGCCATTCCACCATTGCGCTGTTTCGCTTTGTAAGCCTTCAAAGAAGAGACCAAATACTCTTTATTCTGTCCCGCCAAATTAGGGTAAGTTTTGATCGTTGCAATGCCATTTGCACCATGACAAGCAGCACACACAGCTGACTTAGCTTTACCTGCAGCGGCATCACCTGCCATCGCAAAACTAGAACCTAAAGTAACACTCACAATCCCAGCCATTAGTACTTTCTTTAACATATCCTTCTCCTAACAATGTGTACTACTTCTAATCAAATAAAGTCAGTGTAGCAGAGAACTTTGAAATACAAAGTGTCTCGACTTTAACTAGATCAAGTCTGATCTCAAAACCTTATCTTGTCACTTAATCTTGCAACCACTTATACATAACTAGTGCATCCACGAACCCAAGCTTTTGATGATCAAATGCTTTGAGTAAACGGCCCACCGTTTCGAAACCTAACTTATTCCAGAGATGGACCGCTGCACTATTCGAAGCAACAACCAAGTTAAATTGCATTGCCTTATAGCCAAGCTTTATAGCGATGGACTGCGAATGTACACATAATTGGCTAGCAATCCCTCCGCCCCGATACGAAGGCGATACCATATAACCACAATTGCTAACATGCGCGCCCAAGCTCGCTTGATTCGGTTTAATGTAATACGTAGCGACCACTTCGCCAGATTGCTCTGCAACATAGGTAAATTGAGGCATGACCATCCACTGCTGAAACCCCTCTTCTTTGCTCATATCAGGAGAATAAGGATAACTATCGCCAGCACGAACAATGTCGCTAAAAAATGGCCAGATACGATCCCAATCAGCCAGCTGTGCTTCACGAATATTCAGGGATAACGCCATGTATATTGTTCCCTCTCTTGTACGATCACTCACCCTTTAATTAGGGGAACTCGCGCAAAACCTATTCAATTAACCGGATAGAACTCTCATTTTCCGAATAGAACATTTCTCTAAATCATACTTTACGTTAGCATTCGATTTAATAAGAAAAACTTTGAGACTTGTCAGTATGTTACGTCTTCTTTCAGTAGTTTTAACAGGCTTACTTTTAGCCAAAACAGCACATGCAAATGCACTTCAGCCGCTCACTATGTGCGTCTTCGACTTTGTTGGCCATGATGGCCCCATCCACAAAGAAATGAAGGAATACAAAATCGATGCCGTGCGTTGGGGTGTTGATTTGTCTTTTAAGGTATATACCGATGATCGTGTCGCCTCAGAAGAGTTTAAAAATGGCGTATGCGATATGCTCAACTTACCTGGCATACGGGCACGCGAGTACAACTCATTTACAGGCAGTATTAATGCCGTTGGCGCATTGCCAACCTACGACCATCTGGCCATCGTCATCAAATCTTTAAGCAGTCCTGGTGCTGCGAAAATTATGCGCAGCGGCGAATATGAGATCATCGGTATTGCGCCGATCGGTGCGATCTTCTTATTCGTCAATGACAAGAGTATTCAGAACCCAGAAGATATGGCTGGCAAGCGTGTCACCGTGCTCGATAATGCGCCTGAAACAGAATATTTAGCGACACGTATCGGCATGACGCCAGTATCATCAAGTATTGCTAACGCACTCCAAAAATTTAATAACAAAGCGGTCGATATTACCGGCGCACCGGGCTTAGCTTACGAGCCTATGGAAATGTACAAGGGCCTTGAGCCAGGCGGTGGCGTTATCAAATGGCCAAGCTTGCAGATCACCATGCAGCTAATTGTTCGTTGGGAAAAAGTACCTGAAGGTTTTGCGCAAAAATCTCGTGAACTGATGGCGAGCAAATATAAAGATCAAATTCGTAAAATCGTTGATAGCGAACTAACAATCCCTGAGAAATACTGGATTGAAATTAGCGAAAAAACCGAAGACAACTGGAGTGAGCTGTTCCGCGAAAGCCGCATCGCCCTGCGTGAGCAGGGAGTCTATAACGGCAAAGCTTTAACCTTGTTCCGTAAGGTTCGCTGTAAGATTGATCCTCAACTAGCGGAATGTACTTCGAAGGATAGAGAGTAGAATCTTTTTATTCTTTGACACTTTCTAGTTTCAACACATTTTTTCTATTTCGGTTTTCGTCCAAAAGGACGAGTTAAGGGAGTGCGCTGACACTCCCTTAACAATGACTCAGGCCACCTTCTCTTGCTTCGCAATTCACCTTGTCCAAGTCAGCGTCTACTTCCTAGCCCTTCGGGTTCATTCGCTGCTCAACAATAAACAGCGCCTGCGGAACTCGCCTTCGGCTCAAACAGTCCTCGGCATAAAGCCGTTTATTCTCTGAGCAACTCATCTAGTCAGAAGGGGTAGTGGGTGCAAAGAATAAAACTTATCGGAATGGCTAATTCCCCATCTCGAGGGACGAAAGCTCGCCGGCGAAAATCGGAATAACGCGAGGACTGTTCGAAATCCGCATCGCGGATAAGTTCCGCAGCGCCGATTTACGCAAGAGTTTGAGTGTAGCCGAAGGCCCCGAAAATTGGGGCGCATTTAGATCCTTAAGACCTTTGGCGTCAAAGGTCTTAAGGGGTTTTCGGCCGCCGCCGACAGGAACAGAAGTCTAGAAACAAGAAAGCTTCAAAGAATCAAAAAACTAAAATCAAAACACGCGCTGCCAATACCCAACATCAATCCATTGTCCGAACTTTCGCCCAACTTGTTCAAGGTGTGCGACTTTCTTCATGCCAAATTTTTCATGTAAGGCTTCGCTCGCTTCATTCGGCAAAGCAACCACCGCCATCACTGCATGCACATCAAGTTGACTCAAACGCTCAAACAAAGCCTGATACAACATTGAACCTACGCCTTTATGATGAAGATTGGCATCGAGATATACGCTAACTTCTTTGGAATAACGATACGCAGAGCGCTCACGCCAAGGCGCAGAATAGGCATATCCAAGACCCTGACCATCTTGCTCCGCGACTAACCATGGTAAGCCAAGTTCTTGTACTTGATTAATTCTTGTCAGAATCTGATTAGCGTCAAGAGGCTCTTCTTCAAAGGTGACGACCGTATGCTTAATATAATAGTTATAGATATCCGCGATGCGTTCAGCATCAAAAGCTTGAACATCACGGATTAAATAAGAGGAGTTAGACACCGTCTAATTATTAAGGCTTGCGAACAACAAATGGCACGGTGACTGAGCCGCTTTCTTTAAACTCTAAGACTAGCTCTACTTCATCGCCTTCCGCCAAGGCCTGCTGTAGGCCCATTAACATGATATGCATACCATGCGGTTTTAATTCGCTAGTTTCGCCTTCAGACAAAGACATAGACGCAACGGGACGCATACTCATAACGCCATCACTCATCATGCTCTCGTGAATTTCTGCTTTGTTAGCAATAGCCGATGATACTGCGATGAGCTCATCAGCATGCGAAACGTTGATCTTCGCATATGCCGCCGTCACCGTGGCATTTGGTGGCATCAAACGAACCCACGCGTCTTCTACTTTAGGCTGCGCTAATGTTTGACCAACTAGTCCCATACACATAAAGACCGCTAGAAAAGCTGTTATTACTTGTCGCATTTATATCTTCCTTTCTCTGATTTTTATTTATTTTTTTGATTGTACTTATGGCTTGAATATCGCTGTTCTCGCTCGACGTTCTCTACGCTTTCGCTTAACCCATCAAACCAAGCACCAGCCTCTTCATTAATGAAACCAATCAAGGCTTCAATATGCTCTGATCTAGAATTTAATGCCGGAATATATTCGAAGCGTTCGCCTCCAGCTTCCATAAAGTATTCCTTATTTTCTCCGGCAATTTCTTCGAGTGTTTCTAAGCAATCCGATGAAAAACCAGGACACACGACTTGTACTGATTTTACCCCTTCATTTGGAAGAGATTTCATGGTCGCATCAAGATAAGGCTTCAACCACTCAGCTTTGCCAAAACGCGATTGAAAACAGGTTAAATATTCGTCTTGATTCAATCCAAGCTGTTCGGCAAGTAAGCGGACAGTGACATGGCATTGGCAGTGATAAGGGTCTCCAGAATGGAGAAAGTGTTGAGGTACACCATGAAAAGAAAATACGAGTTTGTCGCAGCGACCATGCTCAGCCCAGTGCTGTTGAATGCTTTGGGCCAAGGCATTGATGTAGGCTGGATTCGTATGATAACTGCTAATAAATCGAAAACTGGGTAACCAACGACGTTGCGTAAAATCTGCTGCGAGATCATCAAAAACAGAGGCCGTAGTGCTTCCTGAATACTGCGGATATAAAGGCAACACAACTAGTTTGCGGCAACTCTCCGCCATCATTTGATCAAGCGTATTCGATACTGAGGGCTCACCATAACGCATTGCGAGCTCAACCATCACATTGTTGCCATACTCGGCACGCAACTTCTCACGAATGGCTTGTGTTTGCGCCAAAGAATGGAGCATCAAAGGTGAACCATCCTCAGTCCATACTTCTTTATACGCTTCAGCAGATTTGCTAGGCCTAACACGTAAAATGATGCCATGTAGGATCAGCATCCATATCAGTTTTGGAATCTCAACAACACGAGGATCCGATAAAAATTGAGCCAGATATTTACGTAGCGCTTTAGCCGTTGGAGCCTCAGGCGTACCCAGATTCACCAATAAAACGCCCACTTTATCTGCACTACGGTGTGAAAAATTCTTTTCACCTTTGAACGCCATTACACCGCCTCTTTTAGTGTTTTGTTAAGCCAAGCCCAAGACATCCCTAAATATTCATGCCACGCTGCTTGAACAATTGCCAAGTTGTTTGCTGTCGGAATCCAATCACGCCAAACCAAAGGTCGATCACCTTTTGCTTCTATGTTGGCTGGCGCAGCAATAGGTCGCATACCTAAGCTTTCAAACAACGCCATCGCACGGGGCATATGCATTGCTGAAGTCACCAATGCAAAAGGCTGCATACCAATTATATTTCGCCAAGCAAGCGCTTCCTCATACGTATCTTTAGCATTGGCTTGCAATAAAATGCGATCTGCATCAACGCCTAATAACTGCGCCGTATTTGCCGCGACTTGCGCATGACTTTGCGTATCAAACCCCGCATAGCCAGACACCAACAAGGTAGCTTTTGGTTGCAGCTTCACAATCTCAACACCGGTTAGCAAACGAGCCAAAGATGTACGATTCAATTGATGCAGAGACGCGACACGCATATCAGTCGTATGACCACCACCAAGCACCACAACGTACGGCACATCTTGCCCATCAAACGGGCTATATCGGTACTCAAGCGGCTGAGCAATAAGATGAGCGATAGGTTTGATCGAACAAAGATATAACGCTACGAGTGCCAAACACATTAGGCTCTTAGCCCAAGAGTGCTTGCCTTTCCAGCTACATAGCAAAGCAAGCAAACCAAGCGACAGCACGACCGAAACCGGCATTAATAAGCCACCGATTAGCTTCTTAAGTGTAAACAGCACGTTTAGCGAATGACTTTGAAATTCGCCAGTGCGTAGACCTCTCCCTGAGCATCGCTCACACGTACCGACCAATCACCCGTCATATACTTATCAATAAACTTACTGGAATAACTTAATTGCTCGTCAGCATTGACCGGTATACGCACCCTTGCCTGACGCTTCTCATTCAAAAACCACTCGTGAAAAAGAGTTGTACCTTGAATGTTTAGCATTTCAGTATGAAGAACGACCTTAATCAGATTCTCACCATCCATACTCACTTCATAGCCAAGCAGATCAATAGGATGTCGATTCTCATCAACACCTCGCGCTAAACTCGCCGAAATGATCGCAGGATTTAATGTAGAGATTGCCGATACGGGCGCTTGCACCGCAGTTTGCGTTAATGAAGCTGCTCGCTGAGTTAATGCCACTGGCGTAGGGTCTACTTCAGCCTCAACATCGCTCTTTAATTCGAGCGCTGCCACAACCGCTTCTTCGCTTGGCGCTTGTGTGTTCTCCATAATAGTTGTCTCTTGTGCAGCCGCAATCTTGCGCTGCTCAATTACACTCACAACGGTGGGAGTATCATTCAGTGGCTCAAAGACAAGGTAAAGCGCCGAAAAAGCGACCGCAAACACGACGCCAAAGATCAAGCCAATTCGCCCCCAAAGGACCTGAGTCTCTTCGTATTCAGAGTAATCCTCTTTCTGAGAAGGCATTGGGCCAACAGAGATTTGTTGATGGCGTGACATAATGAAGAATCCGTTGTGAGTTGTACTTAAAATTATCTTGCGAAGTTTACTTAATGCACGTACTTGTCACAATCGTGCGCCCGCCTGAACCAACATTAAGTCTAACTCATGGAGTTGCTGTTCTCGAGCAATACTTAGGCTGC
Source organism: Oleiphilus sp. HI0066 (assembly GCF_001635725.1). Taxonomy (NCBI): domain Bacteria; kingdom Pseudomonadati; phylum Pseudomonadota; class Gammaproteobacteria; order Oceanospirillales; family Oleiphilaceae; genus Oleiphilus; species Oleiphilus sp. HI0066. The sequence goes on along the minus strand of NZ_LWFH01001611.1, from coordinate 18,895 downwards.
TCTCCCCCATGTTAGACACGTAATTCACATCAGCCCCTGCTTCAATAACTGGCTTCACCAATAACATGCTGTTTTGTTCTACCAAGTGCATCAGTAGTGACTTCCCTTCGAACACTATGTCTACGTCAGCGCCTGCATTAATCAAGACATTAGCGGTTGTAAGATGCCCATTCATCGCCGCTTCTGTTAGTGCTGTGCGACCAGAGGCATCCGCATAGTCTAATGCCATACCGGAGCGAATAAACGCCACGACTAAATCATTCAATCCTAAACGACTAACAAGCATGAGCACACTTTCTTGTCCGGGCTGCATGGCCCAATTAGGCTGCGCTCCGGCACGTAATAAAATCTGAACCATGCGTGTTTGCTTTGCGCTGATCGCGTATCTCAGAGGTGTGTGCCCCTCAAACTCTGCATTCACAGAGTCTCCCGCCAAAATACGTTCCTTCATAGCGACTTCATCGCCTGAGGAAATCGCTGTCATCAAACCTGAGGGCTCTTTAATCGACTGCGTTGATGTATTGATTTGGAAATCGTTTGGAACCGCATTTTTTGAGGCACATCCGCCTACCCAGATCAGTAAACTTAATAGTATGATTGCACGCATCATCCGCTGACACTTATATCCTGTTAGTAAAGTTCATAGTTTGTTGACTCTGATACCAAAACTCAAGTAATCCGACATACCGCGTAACACGATAAGCACTGCATGCCCGAGATATCTCTAACACCTGAACAACGCATTATTGTCGATGCTCCCGTTGCGCATTATGTGATTCGTGCTGTTGCCGGTAGCGGAAAAACCACAACACTTGCACATCGAATCAATAAATTACTTGCTGATGGCTACGACCCACGACGCTTACTTGTGCTTATGTTCAATAAAAGCGCGCAACTCGATTTTCAGAAAAAGCTGCAATCAGTGCGAGGTGAAGGCCAAAGTATTCCAGAAGTACGCACGTTTCATGCGATGGGGTTTCGCTTATACAAACGCTTTATTGAGATCGGTGTCTTAGCTCCATATCAAGGCAATATTCTGAGTGAGCGCGAAATTCAATTTCACTTACTACAACTCGTTCCGCAGGTTCTTAGCCCCGAACAACAAAATGAGTTCAAGCGTTATAAAAAAGAATATCTTGATGTTGCAGCAAGCTTTATTGATCAATGTAAAAGCCAGCTTGATGACCCTCATAGTTTTTTCAAACACTCCGGTTTAGAGAATAAATTTGGTTTTTTACCGAGCCTGTTTGAACGCTTTGAGCAATGGCGTAATGACCATTCGCGCATTAGCTATGCTGATATGCTTTACACGCCAGTCAAAACCATTATCGCCAAACCTGAACTTCGAGATTTAGTCTCGAATAAAATGGACGTGATTCTTGTTGACGAATATCAAGACACCAATGATATTCAACATACCTTGTTAAGCTTGATTGCAGGCGAACGAGCAAAAGTCACCATCGTTGGCGACCCCGACCAAACGATATATGAGTTCCGTGGAGCAAAACCGCAATACATGCTGTCCGGTTTTGCCGAAGAATATAAACATTGCGAATCGCTCAAGCTCAGCACGAGTTTCCGTTATGGTCATCAAATCGCTCTACTCGCCAATCAATTAATTGCGCATAGCCCTTATCACGACGACGCATTGTGTATTCCTGCTAAGAGTAATCCTCACACTGCGGTCGAGCTATGCGAAACACAAAATGAACTTATCAGCCTCGTGACACGATTAGCGAAACATGATGCATCGCAACGGAATCAAACAGCAATTTTGGTTCGATATTGGAGTCAAACAGCAAATTTAGAATTAGCACTATTGCGCGCTAATTTACCTTACGTATTAAATGGGTTCCGCGGAATTTTTGGTTCGGATGAGATGTATGCCATCCGCAGTTTGCTTCAACTTGCCGATGGCAGCTTTTCTCAAATGCCACCAACTATGCGAGAGCAAGCATTCATTCAGTTAGCCCGGTTCCCTCATGTGGGCATTAATGAACGTCAAATTCAGCTTTTCATGCATCAACTTGCTCAGCACTCTAGCCGTTGGGGACACCATGTACTGAATATGATTCCAAGCGACTTAAGCCGCTTCCAAAAGCTCAAATTGGAGCGCTTCGCTAAAGGCTTATCTGCTCTTGAGAACAATACAAACCCTCCAAGACAGCTGTTCAAACAATACATACAAGAAACGAAGCTTTTTGATGAGCTAAAAACGAGTGGCCTAAGCCAAGACGCTAGTGACGAGCAAGTTAGGACGGTCAAAAACCTGATGGCCTTTATGGCAGAAAGCCGTACAGAAAACGCAAACGCCTTGTTAAATGAGCTCGCAGCGCTCGAAGAAAGAACACAAATCCAGCATGCTCAAGGTATACACATTACAAGTATGCATCGCGCTAAAGGGCTGGAATGGGAGCATGTAGTTTTGCCTGGGCTTTCTGAAACGACCTTTTTCAGTTCAAGTGGCAGAAAAGAGATTAGCCCCCAAGATATCGCTAGTGAGCGACGCTTGATTTATGTCGCCATGACTAGAGCAAAGCAATCACTCCTCATGCTATGTCCTAAATCAGACAGCAAAGACGGTCTACGCTTTTTACATGAAATGCAAAGTGAGTCAGCACTGCACATTGCGAGATCTATCGAGCGACAACAAAACACTGCACAACTTAAAACGCTCGCAAGCAAGACCTTGCAAAGATACGCTGATACTTTTTCAATTATGCTTACCACGCCTAGCAAGGCTGAGCGCCCAACCTTGAGCAACTTTGATCAAGCAATTTGGCAAGCGGACATCATTGAACATAAATCAATGGGTAGAGGTCGTGTCGTTCAAGAAGAAGGGGAAACGTTCACGGTACAATTTGATGACAATGAACGGCGAGTTTTCTCAAAACGCTACGCAGATAAGATGTTCGCGCTCACCGACTAAACACAAGAACTTTCCGTCATAGTAACTGACGAATTGATCCTTGGTTATCTATAGCAACAGAAGTAAATCGACCTTCTGTGACTTTGATATTCACATTGCTAACACTCTGCTGCACGAACACTTCAACCGAGATCACCATCGAACTGCGCCCAGTATCATCAAGTCGCGCATAAATACTTACCGCATCTCCCACGTTAATGGGCGATTGAAATTTAATTTGATCCACAGCAACGGTTGAGCAACGACCATTAGATAACTTTGTTGCAAACAAGGTGGCTGCCGCATCCATTTGATCTAATAACCAGCCGGCGTAGATGTCTCCATGAATATTTGTATTCGCCGGTGTCGCGAGCACCTTCAACATTAACTCGCTGTCCGTCGCTGGCCCTATCCCATCGAAAAGCGTCATGATTTTTACTTCCTGAATAACAATTATTATTTACGATAGCTTCTTCACATCAATCTTCCACTTATCCTCATTATTCGAGAAAACTATTTTTTTTTGAATATTACAAAGTATTGTCATATTTATGTCATAAAGCCGCCCTATATTGCATCCTCATTGAAGCGTTAAACAATTAATCAATCGAAACTAAATCAAATATCACGGGAGATGATAATGAGATTTAAAAAACTAATTGGTGCAATGGCACTGACAGCTTTTTCAAGTGTTACAACAGCGCAAGTCGATGCAGGCCTACCTGTATACGAAAAAGCGAGCGGCGTATCTGGTAACTTTTCTAGTGTAGGTTCAGATACTCTAGCTAACCTAATGACACTTTGGGCAGAAGACTTTAAGCGTAACTACCCAAATGTAAACATTCAAATTCAAGCGGCGGGCTCTTCTACTGCGCCACCAGCATTGACTGAAGGCACATCTAACATGGGCCCAATGAGCCGTAAGATGAAGGACAAAGAAATCGAAGCCTTCGAAAAACGTTACGGTTATGCACCAACACCAGTTGCTGTAGCGATCGATGCTCTTGCTGTATTCGTCAACAAAGACAACCCAATCAAAGGTATGAACATCGCTGAACTAGATGCGGTCTTCTCATCAACTCGTAAATGTGGCTTCGATAGCGACGTAAAAACATGGGGTGATGTAGGTGTTGAAGGTTCTCTTGCAAACAAGGGCATTCAACTATTCGGTCGTAACTCAGTATCTGGTACTTACGGTTACTTCAAGAAGAAAGCACTATGTAAAGGCGACTTCAAAAACAACGTAAATGAGCAACCAGGCTCAGCGTCAGTTGTTCAGGGTGTATCTGAGTCAATTAATGGTATTGGTTACTCTGGCATCGGTTACACAACTGCATCAGTGCGCGCTCTTCCACTAGCGAAGAAGGGCGACAAATATGTTGAAGCAAATGCTGCAAACGCTGTAACAGGTGCTTACCCACTTTCACGCTTCCTATACGTATACGTGAACAAAGCGCCAAATAAAGCGCTTGATCCAACGACTGCTGAGTTCTTGAAGCTTGTAATGTCTAAGCAAGGTCAAGAAGTTGTAGTTAAAGATGGCTATGTGCCACTTCCTGCAAAAGTTGTTGAGCGTCAGTTCAAAGAACTAGGTCTATAAGCAGTAAGCTAGTACCCAGTAGATAGCTAGTCAAAGAAAAAACCTCCCACCATATATGGTGGGAGGTTTTTCCGTTTAAGCAGACTATGAATTTACATTGTTATATAATTTGCGAAATTTAAATTCTCTCAATTGTCGGTATTAATTTATGAGTGAATCACCAACGCAGCCAACATTAGACTTCAACACTCCGAAGCTAGTTAGGCATCGTAAAAACAGAAAGTTAAAAGACAAGCTTGCCAGTGTCTCTATTGGGGCTGGCGGCATTAGCGTCATCGTAGCAATCACACTTATCTTCTTTTATCTTCTTTATGAAGTGGCACCGCTATTCACCAGTGCCGAAGCAGAGCGTGTTGCTACCTACGATGTTCCAGAACAAGCTGCAGGAAGCACAATTTTTAGTGGCACAGAAGAGCAAGGCGAGAAAGCTTTTCGTGTAACTGACCAAGGAAAGGTGGTTTTCTTTAACACAATAGACGGGAGCATCGATAACCTTGTATCTCTCCCGATTCCCGAGGGCGTTGAGGTATCTAGCGTCGCCAACGCAGATCCTGCTTCTCGCAAATTCGTACTTGGCCTAAGTGATGGTTCTGCTCTGGTATTGCAGCACAGCTATAAAATCACTTACCCAAATGACCAGCGTAAGATTGAACCTTTTATTGAATATCCATTCGGCGAAGAGGCTATGCAGCTAGCTGAAAATGGTGAGCCTCTAAAAGAAATTTCTATTGCCTTAAGTGACGGCGCACTAATGGTCGTCGCGGTAACAGAATCGAACGCCTTGGTCGCAAAACAATTCGAACAAGAAGAAGACTTCTTGAGCGGTGAAATACGTTTAGTGCCTGAAGAAGTTGATCTCCCACAACTTGATGTCGCACCTAAATTTATCATTGCTGAACCTGCGATGCGCTTTGTATTTGTCGGTACCAATGATGGACATATCCAGGTTTTAGATCTCAATGCAAAACGTGAAAATATCGTCAACGGCACCATCAAAGTGGGTGACGAAAATACTTTAATTGACGATATGACCTTACTACTGGGTGGTGCTTCCATCTTGGTCTCCGACAGCCAAGGAAGCACCTCGCAGTGGTTCATGGTACGCGATGAAAACAACAAGTATCGTCTTGAAAACATTCGTACCTTTGAAGCCGTCGGCGGTAAGATTGCAGCGGCAGATATTGAACAACGTCGTAAGGGTTTCTTAATCGCCAACACTGAAGGCACGATTAAGTTTTACAACAGTACTGCGCATTCCACTGCATTGACCATTAGTGCAGACGCAGCCGTTAATAATCTTGCTATTGCACCACGTGCCAACAAACTTCTTGTTGAAACTACGGATGGAAAAATTCAATGGTGGTTAGTGGATAACGAGCACCCTGAAATTTCCTTCTCAGCACTTTGGGGCAAAGTTTGGTATGAGGGCTATGAAGAACCAGATTACATTTGGCAATCTTCAGCAGCGAATAACGACTTCGAACCAAAATACAGCTTATCCCCTCTTGCATTCGGTACATTAAAAGCCGCGTTCTATGCGATGCTTGTTGCAACGCCTCTAGCAATCTGTGGCGCTTTGTATACTGCATATTTCATGTCACCGGGTTTACGTCGTAAGGTAAAACCATCGATTGAATTGATGGAAGCATTACCTACCGTAATTCTAGGTTTCTTGGCAGGTTTATTCTTTGCACCGTTTATGGAAGAAAACCTTCCTGGCGTATTCGCAATACTCATAATCACCCCGATCTTCATACTTTTATTCGGCTTTATGTGGAGTAACTTACCCTCCAACATTCGTCGTTTAGTGCCTGATGGCTGGGACCCAGTACTGCTGATTCCTGTCATTATCTTTGGTGGTTGGCTTGCCATGGCGCTCAGCCCAACGCTAGAAGTCGCATTCTTCAATGGTGACATGCGCCTTTGGTTAACGAATGAAGCCGGTATCGATTTCGACCAACGTAACGCTTTAGTCGTTGGTGCAGCGATGGGCTTTGCAGTTATCCCTACCATCTTCTCGATTACAGAAGATGCCGTGTTCAGTGTGCCAAAACATCTGACCCAAGGCTCTCTTGCACTTGGTGCAACGCAGTGGCAAACCATGACACGCGTTATCCTTCCAACAGCAAGCCCGGGTATTTTCTCAGCGGTAATGATTGGTATGGGTCGTGCGGTCGGTGAAACCATGATCGTACTGATGGCGACTGGTAACACCCCGATCATGGACATCAATATCTTTGAAGGTATGCGTACTTTGTCAGCAAACATTGCTGTCGAAATGCCTGAATCAGAAGTGGGTAGCACGCACTACCGCATCTTATTCCTCGCAGCCTTTGTTCTATTCCTGTTTACCTTTGTCGTAAACACCTTTGCAGAATTTGTGCGCCAGCGTCTTCGCAACAAGTACAGTGTGATTTAAGGAGTCTATTGTGCGCGTATCAGTTAAAAAATGGTTTAAAAACGGCGACCCATGGGTTTGGTTCAACGCCGGTGCTGTTGCCATCAGCATGGTTATGGTTTTCGGTCTTCTTTGGTTGATCGCAAGCCGAGGTCTTGTCCACTTCTGGGCTCACGATGTGATGCAAGCAGAAGTGACAGCTAAAAATGGTGATCGTTACACCATCATTGGTGAACTCGTTGAAACCGTAGAAGTGTCTGCGGATCAACTACGTGATGCTGGATATAGCATTCCTGAAGATCTAGAGCATCTGGATCGTAATCTAATGAAGATTGGTAACCGTGATATTTCAGGGACTGACTTCCGTTGGATTCTTGCTCGTGATTTCTCAAACATCACCTACCCAGAAGACATTATCGTGATGGAACGTCGCGAATGGGGTAATTTCTACGGCTACTTAAATGAAGTCATCGAGAATGACCAAGTTGTCGCTGAAGGTGATCAAGCTTGGCCTGCTCTACAAGAGCGCCTAGATAGAGCTTTGGATATTTATTCTCAAATTCATGATATTGAGAAGAGTGACATTGGTTCTATCAATGCGGGTATCGAACGTCTTCGACTTCAGCAGCGCAAGTTGGAATTGGAAGATCGTTTAACATCGCAAGCACTTGCTGATATTGAAGCTGAGCGAGCAGCATTAAATGCTGAATACGATGGCTTACAGGGCCGTCTTATCGAGCTTTATGGCCGAATAAACCGCGACAAAGTTCGTGTACAAAGTATGGACGGCACGCAAATCACGGTTGATCTTGCGAAGATCGTTCATGCCTTCCAGCCGAACGCGATGAGTATTGGCGATAAGATCGTTTTCTACATTGCAAAACTCTACGAGTTCATCAGTGACGAACCACGTGAAGCCAATACCGAAGGGGGTATCTTCCCTGCTATTTTCGGTACGGTTTTGATGGTCATTATCATGTCGATCATCGTGACACCATTTGGCGTAATCGCAGCAGTTTATCTACGTGAATATGCCCACCAAGGTACGATGACACGTATCATACGTATTGCGGTAAATAACCTCGCCGGTGTTCCTTCAATTGTTTACGGTGTATTTGGTCTTGGCTTCTTTATCTACTTTGTCGGTTCCGGCGTGGATAAAGCGTTCTTCCCAGAAGCATTGCCGTCACCAACATTCGGTACCGGTGGTCTACTATGGGCATCGATTACACTCGCGATTCTAACGCTACCAGTCGTCATCGTCGCAACGGAAGAAGGCTTGTCACGTATCCCTCGCTCCATTCGCGAAGGTAGTTTGGCACTTGGTGCAACCAAAGCAGAAACCTTGTGGCGTGTTATTTTGCCAATGGCTAGCCCAGCAATGATGACAGGCGTTATCCTTGCTATCGCGCGTGCAGCCGGTGAAGTAGCGCCATTAATGTTGGTTGGTGTAGTGAAGTTAGCGCCATCACTTCCTTTAGATGGTAACTACCCTTACTTGCACTTAGACCAGAAATTTATGCACTTAGGCTTCCATATTTACGATGTAGGTTTCCAAAGCCCGAACGTTGAAGCAGCGCGACCACTTGTGTACGCGACCTCGTTCTTGCTGGTAGCGGTTATCGCTTTACTTAACTTATCAGCTGTTGCGATTCGTAACCGCTTACGTGAAAAGTACAAAGCCTTAGAAATGTAAACACGCTAAACGGAGGCGGTTGAGCCTATTTTGCTCCTGCCTCCCAATTAGCTAAACAACCAAATTTTATTGATAGATTTTTAGAGAAGTTTGATATGACACAAGATTCAAACACAGAGAACACAAACGAACGTACACACGGTATCGACATCAGTAGCCTTCAGCGCTCAGACAATAACCTTCGTCTAGAAGATGAAAAGGTCGCACTTAAAGTTGAAGACCTACGCCTAAGTTATGGTGAAAAAGAAGCGCTACATGGCATCAACATGACGATTCCACAGAATCGTGTAACTGCTTTTATCGGCCCTTCAGGCTGCGGTAAGTCAACGCTATTGCGTTGCTTCAACCGCATGAATGACCTTGTTGATGGCGTAAACATCCAAGGTAAAGTGCTTCTTGAAGGTAGCGACATCTACGATCGTGAAGTCGAAGTAGCAGATCTACGCCGTCGTGTGGGAATGGTATTCCAGAAGCCAAACCCTTTCCCGAAAAGTATTTACGAAAACGTCGCATACGGCTTGCGTATCCAAGGGATCAACAGCAAGCGTGTTTTAGACGAAACTGTTGAATGGTCTTTAAAATCTGCTGCACTGTGGGATGAAGTAAAAGATCGTTTAAACGATAGCGCATTAGGCCTTTCAGGTGGTCAGCAACAGCGTCTTGTTATCGCACGTACCGTTGCCGTTAAGCCAGAAGTACTGCTTCTGGATGAGCCAGCATCGGCACTTGATCCTCTATCAACGCTCAAAATCGAAGAACTCATTCACCAGCTTAAAGACGACTACACCATCGTTATCGTTACCCACAACATGCAACAGGCTGCGCGTGTCTCTGACTACACCGCATTCATGTACATGGGTGATCTCATTGAATTTGGAAACACCGACCAGCTGTTTACAAATCCTGAGAAGAAACAAACAGAAGATTACATCACTGGCCGCTATGGTTAATTCAAGGACGAATAATAAAAGAGGAATATGAAAATGAGCGAACCAACACATGAGACGCACAACCAGCATATCTCGCAACAGTTCAACCAAAACCTAAGCGAGCTGAGAAACCACTTTTTAGCAATGGGCGGTCTTGTTCAACGCCAGATAACAGATTCGGTTGATGCCTTGCTTAACTCTGACACTTCATTAGCTGAGTCTGTTGCAGCAACAGAGAAAAGCGTCGACGAAATGGAGCGTATGATTGACGAAGAATGTACGCAAATCATTGCACGCCGCCAACCTGCTGCAAGCGACCTACGCTTAGTGATTTCAACCGTTAAGATGATTTCTGACCTTGAGCGCATTGGTGATGAAGCCGCAAAAATTGCAAAAATGGCGATTAAATTAAGCGATGAAGGCAAAGCGCCTCGCGGTTACATCGAAGTACGCCACATCAGTCAACGCGTGACTCAAATGGTCAGTGGATCATTAGACGCCTTCGCACGACTTGATGCCAACATGGCCTTGGAAATTATTCGCGAAGATAGTTCTGTTGACGCCGAATATGGCTCAGCGATTCGATCGTTGATGACGTTTATGATGGAAGATCCGCGAAGCATCTCACAAGTACATAATGTACTGTGGGTACTGCGTGCGCTTGAGCGTATCGGTGATCATGCTGCGAACGTTGCAGAATACGTGATATTCATGGTCAAAGGTGAAGATGTGCGCCATATGAAGATTGCTGAAGCTGAGCAATTAATTAGCGAATAAGCACATCAAGCAGATTTGATTGAGGCTCAACTTGGAGACAGGTTGAGCTTTTTTTTGGCCAAAATTCTTACTCGAAAGACGAATCGTCAAATCCATGCTTTCGAGCCAATTGAATGGTCTCGACTTTCTCTACTTTTCTCGAGCGCAACTTAATATTTAGAAGCTCAACCGATAGTGAAAACGCCATTGCGAAATATACGTAACCCTTCGGAATATGTACATCAAAGCCTTCGGCGATCAACGTAAACGCGATCAAGATTAAAAACGACAAAGCCAACATCTTGATAGTTGGGTTTCTATCAACAAACTCGCCAATAGGATTAGCGGCTATCAGCATCACAATCACAGAGGACACAATAGCAATAACCATAATGCTGAGATGCTCCACCAAACCAACCGCTGTAATTACAGAGTCCAAAGAAAAGATCAAATCCAATACCGCTATTTGAACGAGTATTGAGGCAAAGCTAGATGTTGCGAGCATTGTCGTTGACACATCTTTAATCTCAAAACTCCCATGGATTTCATGCGTGGATTTCATCAATAAGAACAAACCTCCGAGTATTAAAATCAGGTCCCTACCGGATATATCGTTATCCAAAACACTGAATAAGGGATCTACTAGCTTCATCACCCAAGCGAGGCTAAATAAGAGCAATAATCGGGAGATCATCGCTAAAGTGATACCAATTTTTCGAGCTTTATTTCGTTGATGTTCTGGCAGTCGCCCAACTAAAACAGAGATGAAAATGATATTGTCGATACCTAAGACAATTTCTAAAGCCATCAATGTCGCGAGTGCGATCCATGCTTCAGGGCTGGTTATCCATTCAAACATTATTCATTACTCAAAATGTCTCGTTGATCAGAAACTCATAGGTGTTAAAAGTAGTACAAAATTTTGCCGTGTAACTTTTGCGATGTAACTACAAAACAAACGCTATGTTTTATTCTTTCTTTTTAGATCCTTACTCATGAAACGCTTCATTCTTTTACTGATTAGTCTTTATTCAACACTTACTTTCGCAGATCGTCAGGAAATAACGCTTGTGTTTGAGGTAAAAGAAAACCCGCCGTACTACTTAGGCAATGGCCCAGAAATTAATTGGGAGAAGCCCAGAATCACCTTATCACTGCTCAAAGACATTGAAGCTGACTTAACCGTGAAATTCACGTTTGAACGCGTACCTTGGACACGGGCATTACAAATGGTGAAGGACGGCGAAGCGGATGGCGTGTTCCACTCCAGCTATAAAAAAGAACGTGAAGCTTTTGGTAAATATCTAACCTCAGAGGGGAGCCCTGACCCCACGAAACAAATCATGAGTCAGTCTTATGTCATCTATAAACGCAAAGATAAGACTCTATCGTGGAACGGAGATAGATTTTCAGACAATACCATTAAGATCGGTGCCGTGATTGGTTATGCCGTCATTGACGACTTAAAAGCTTTAGGTCTAGATGTGGTTGAAGTCACGACGCAATCAAGCGGGCTAGAAATGCTTTATCGAGGTCGAATCGATGCTTGGATAGATATTGAAACAATGAGTGACACACGAATCTCAAAATCACCGCATATTGAGGCTATGATAGAAAAGCTAAATAAGCCCTTCATGCAGCGCCCATATTACCTAATGTTTTCGCATCAATTTTACGATGCACATTCGGCGCTTGCTCTGGATATTTGGGATGCGATTGAAGCACAGCATTCAGCTAAGGCATCCCTTCAACTCAGCAAAAACACCAACTCATCAAACTATGAGAAGGTCGGTATGACTAGACCTTAAGCGTATCGGTGTATGGTGGCCAACCTAAAGGCTTACCAGCAAGAATATGCAGATGAATATGGTACACAGACTGACCGCCATACTCATTACAATTCATCACTGCACGATAACCTTGTTCCGCAAATCCTTGCTCTTGAGCGATGTGTTTTGCAACCCAATACAAATGCCCAAGCAATTCTTTATCGCCCTCTTCGATATCGTTAATGGTCGCAATGGGTTTCTTAGGAATGACCAGAAAATGAACGGGCGCCTGCGCCATAATGTCTTTGAAGGCAATGCTGATATCGTCTTCGTACAAGATTTCAGCGGGAATTTCTTTATTAATGATCTTTGTAAATATCGTCTCTGACATTTGAGTTGTCCTTATACGTCACTTACTTTTGCAAGCTTAGGAATACTACCTTGAAGACCTGTAGCGTATTCCAATACTTTTTGTTTCAACGGACCTGAGCGATGTGCAAGCCCTAAACCTATGTTTCGAATAATTTGCACTGGGGCAGAGCGATTACTAAAGCCATAATAAAACGCGTCCATACCACTCATCATGAGTTGATTAAACATACGTCGCTGCTTTTCATAATTCTTTAACACCGCCCGATCTGATAAGGCTTGGTCATTAATCAATGCTTTACCGAGCTCCTCAATCAATACCGCGGCATCCATAAACCCGAGATTAACACCCTGACCAGCTAAAGGATTAATTGTGTGCGCAGCATCACCGGCCAGAACAATACGCTCTCCTGAGTATTGCTGAGCATGTGACTTGGCAAGAGGAAACGAAGCGACCTGAAGAATCTGTTCAATATCAGGTAATTCTTGGGGATATATCGCTTGAAGTTTTTGACGCAGCTCGGCATCAGACAAGCCTTTTAACTGTGCGATAGTATTCGGCGAGTCGTACCAAACTAACGAGCCATAATTAACACCGTCAATGCGCGGTAACGGAAGAAACGCGAGAGGCCCTTCTGGTCTAAAAGCCTGCCAAGTCCCTTGCTCAACTCCGCCTTTATAGGTAATGGATACGACCATAGCGTGCTGAGTATAAGACTCGCTAAACTGACCAATTCCAGCAATTCGACGCATTTGAGATTGCGCGCCATCAGCCCCAACAACCAAATCGGCTGACATGACAGAACCATCGCTCAAAGTAAGCATACGCTTATCAGAACCTAACTCACTCGATTCAATCGTGACGCCACTAACTAACTCAATGTTTGGCAATTCAGCAACACGATCTAGCAAGCCAAGTTGAATCGCATCATTCTCTAGTATGTGGCCTAAATGCTCTCTACCTAAGTCTTGCGCCTCAAAACGGGTCGTGGCCCATGATGTTATATCGGGCAGTTTCGAAACAAACCCTGACTTAGCCGGCATTTCTTTCACCGCTAAATAGGAATAAGCAAGCGCCCTGTCTTTAGGAATATGCGCCCACGCCCCTAGATTTTGTAGCAGCTGCTCACTGGCTAAATGAAGTGCCGATACACGAATCCGAGGAGGTTCTCCACTCTTAATCGATTTTGGTAACGCTCTATCGATTAAGGCGATACGTAAATTATGTTGCGCTAGTCCGCAGGCGATTGTTGCGCCAACCATGCCTGCGCCAACAATGACAACATCTACATGTTTTATCTTGTCTTGCATAATGAACAAATGCCAAGCGATGATGTGCTTGTAAAAAATTGAATGAGACACACATTACATTGATATAGTTTCAATACTAACGTGATGCGAGAGGCCTAGAAAGTGTTTTCTAAACCCTTTATTTCTAAACTGATCATCGTCAACTTGCTAATGCTAAGTACGAGTACTTTTGCTTCAGTACCAGAACGAATCATCAGCGGTAGCTCGGTACCATCTTTGTCTCCAATCGTAGAAAATGCGGCACCTGCAGTCGTGAATATTGCGACCTTCACAATACGACAACAAAGAACAAATCCTTTATTAAACTCCCCCTTCTTCCGACATTTTTTCCAACTACCCGACCAACCTGGTCAAACTAGACGAACACAAAGTGCAGGCTCTGGCGTAATCGTTGACGCAGAAAATGGGTTCATTCTGACGAATCATCATGTCATCGAAAATGCCGATGAAATTAAGGTTACCCTGCAAGACGGGCGGACACTGACAGCCACACTACTGGGATCCGATGAAAAAGTAGATTTAGCCGCGTTAAAGATAGAGGCAAAAAACTTACGCCACATTCCCTTTGCACAAGCTAACTCATCTGCTGTTGGCGATTTTGTGCTCGCGATCGGAAGTCCGTTCGGACTTCAACAAACAGTCACGAGCGGAATTATCAGTGCACTAGGACGCAGCGGCCTTGGCCTTCAAGGTTATGAAGATTTTATCCAAACAGACGCATCCATCAATCCTGGTAATTCTGGGGGAGCGCTCATCAATTTGCGCGGCGAGCTGATCGGCATTAACTCCGCCATCCTTGCACCAGCAGGCGGCAATGTAGGCATCGGGTTTGCGATTCCCTCTGTTGTGGCACAAAGCATCTTAAAACAGTTGATTCTATACGGAGAGGTGAAGCGCGGAGGAATTGGCGCAAGCTTCCAAGATTTAACCGCAGATCTGGCAGAAGCCTTCGGCTTGAATCTTTATCAAGGCGCATTAGTTAGTGAAGTGAAAACTGACAGTGCGGCAGAGCGCGCCGGACTAGTCCAAGGAGATGTTATTATTGAGGCAAATGAACGGCCAGTTAAAAACGCAGAAGACATGCGAAATCAGATAGGATTAGCGCCGCTGGGTGAAACATTAAAACTCAAACTGTTAAGAGGTGAAAGAACACTCGAACTAGTCGTCGAAACAGAAGAAATTCCGATACCAGAAATTAAAGGCGTTCAATTACACCCCAGCCTATCAGGTCTGCAACTCCAAGATCTTATTAACCCAGATAAAGAACGGAGTGTCGGCGTCATGGTCATGAACATCGAGGAACGATCAACCGCTGCTTTCCAAGGCTTTGAAATTGGCGATATTATCTACGGAGTGAACAACAAGCGCATCCATAGCATCGAAGAACTCAGTTACTTCATAACCATAAATGCGCCACAGTCATATCACATACGACGACATTATCAGGACTTCGTTATTTACACACGCTAGCCAGCTTTGCGGCGCATCATCCAATCTGGCTTGGAAACACCGATACGTGCAAAACCTTCGCTCAATGTCATGGGTTGAGCGAGCATCTTATAGTCTTTGAAATCCATTTTAATCACTTCGTCATGGCGGCCACCTCTGAAAACGATCGCACCGCCTTCATTAAAGCCCTCATACATATAAACGGGAATTTCATACATTCGACCAAAAGGAGGCATCGCGCCGACATCGCATTCTGGGAAACGATTTTTAAATTCTTCTTCACTAGCAAGATCTATGAGTTCAGTACCCATTACACGTGCAAATCGATCCATACGAATACGACAAGAAGCTGGAAGGACAATCATAGAGAGCACGCCATCCATAATCACCATAACGGTTTTGGCAACCTGCTCGCTTTTAACATCAACTAAATCTGCAATTTCCTTTGCGGTGTATGCAGGAGAGTGTTCAATCGCTTGATACGTCATATTATGCGCATCGAGGTATTCTTGTAATTGTTTTACCGGCATCGTACTACCTCCACCAATTCGTCTTTTTATTAAGAGCAAAAAGTGTGTCTTTGCGCCCCTAGGTATTGGGGACTACCTAAGAGCGACGAAAGACAAGTAACACGTTACACCTATATTCCAAACTAAAGCGTGACGATGGCCACTTTCAACATTGTGTTTGCGTCACAAAAAAATGGCCATTTCAAGAATTTCACAAGTTTGTTTCATTTAAAACAATATCTACCTGAAATTCGTAGGTTAATTATTTCGTTATTATTTAGTCGTTCGATGCTTGATGCAAATATACATCTTGTTGCGGGAATGGAATAGAAATCTGCTCAGCATCAAATGCTTTTTTAATCGCTTCATGCGTATCGAAATAAACGCCCCAATAATCGGAAGTCTTCGCCCAAAGTCTCACGGTGAAATTAACGGAGCTATCTGCAAGTTCACCTAGCACAATGGTTTTCTCAGGATCACTCAAAACGCGTTCATCCGCCGAAACAACGCGCTCTATAATCGCTTTGACCTTATCGATATCATCGGCATAAGCCACGCCAAATACAAAATCCACACGACGGGTTGGCTCATGATTTATATTGATCAGAGAGTCATTCGATAACTTGCCATTCGGAATGACAATCATGCGATTATCTGGGCTAAGCAAAATTGTATTGAAAATCTGAATCTCTTTTACGGTACCGATAAAACCTTGCGCCTCAATCAGATCCCCAACCCTAAACGGCTTAAAGAATAAGATCAGCACACCACCAGCAAAGTTCGACAAGCTGCCTTGCAAAGCAAAACCTACTGCTAAGCCAGCGGCACCTAATACTGCAACGAGTGATGTTGTCTCAACTCCAGCGTAAGCCGCCACCATAATAATGAGAATAGCTTTGAGAAAAATTGATAATAAACTTTTCAAAAAGCTCGCTAATGTTTGCTCTGTTCTTGAGATAAGGTGTTTTTCAGCCACGTTGACAATTCTGCCAATGACCCAAAATCCAACGACTAAGCTAAAGATAGCGATAAGCACTTTAGGCCCATACGCAATTGCTAACTCAACCATCTGATCACTAATTTGATACACTTTTTCTTCGGTAACACTTTCTAACGACATTGCCTGTTCTTCCTTTATTATTACGCTATGAATTTAGAAATATTGATGTAAAGCCGATATTCTTATTCGACACCAACAATGTAGAGCTTTATCAAACAAATGCCAACGATAAACGATCTCGAACTCCAAATGCAAAGAACGCTAAGTAAGGCGCAACTCATGTTCACGCAACTTCCCTTCTGCCAAGAGATATCTCTTGCTTTGTTTGATCCAGCCGTACTTCACGGACCGATTCCTCATGAAGAGGCGCAAGCCATCGTCGCCGAACCCGCATACTGGTCGTTCTGTTGGGCAAGCGGACAAGTTCTTGCAAGTTATATTCATAAGAACCCAAAGTCTGTTCAAGGTAAACGCGTTGTTGATATTGGGAGTGGGTCAGGTGTCGTAGCAATCGCTGCGGCGCTAGCTGGAGCAAAAGATGTTTTTGCTTGTGATATTGATGACGAAGCGCTCAATGCGGTTCTCGTGAACGCCGAGCACAATAAGGTTCGTGTCGAATGTATCAAGGATTTGGATGAAGTCGATGATATCGACTTACTAACGGCAGCCGATGTGCTTTATGACCGAGACAATCATAACTTATTGGACCAATGGTGTGAGACGAGTAAAGAAGTACTGCTCGCGGATTCGCGTATGAAAATACTCCCTAGTGACAAATTCGAGTTATTGGAAACCCACGAAGCGCGTACGTGGCCAGATCTCAATGAGTTTGAAGAATTTAATCAGGTGAGAATTTACGGATTAGAATAACCAACCCTTCGCTGTCTTCTCATGTGCTGTTCTATACTGTCCTCACCTCGGGATACCAATGGACACATCATTCAAAATGGTGGTTCAGGCGAAAATGTCAGACGCTCCCTTGTCTCGGGGTGCGTGATTCCAAGCTTCCAAGCATGCAACATCAATCTAGTGCTTGCAGCTAAAGCCGATCCCGTTGCATACAAGTTATCACCTAAAATTGGATTCCCCAGTGACATCATGTGGACACGTAACTGATGGGTACGCCCCGTGACAGGCGTGAGCCGCACGCGCGTTCTATCGTTTAAACGCTCTAGTACCTGGTAATCCGTGTGCGCAGCTTTTCCCTCTTCGCTCACCATTTGCTTCGGTCTGTTTGGCCAGTCTGTCATCAAGGGTAATGTCACCTTACCTTGGTCTTCCTCTAGCTGACCAAAAACAAGGGCAACGTAGGCTTTATCGACCTCGCGATCATGAAACTGCCTGCTGAGCTCACGATGCGCATCAGCCGTTTGCGCGAGCACCATTAAGCCTGACGTTGCGCAATCAAGCCGATGCACAATACGTGCAGTTGGATGATCTTGCTGAATGCGTCGCACTAAACAATCTTGCTTATCTGGTCCACGCCCAGGAACACTGAGTAGACCCGAAGGTTTATTCGCAATAATCAGCGTGTCATCCGCATAAAGCGTTTCAGCTTTGTCCAAAGCAGCTCACCAAACAGTTAACGAAAGCGGTATTATACAAACTCAAACAAATTGCAGATACGGAAAATATTCAATGATCAACCGATTCTTTGCGGGCACAAGTTATCTTTTTGAAGGATTCAAAATCGTCTGCTCGCCCGGCTTCAGATGGTTTTTAGCCGTGCCCATCATCGCCAATATCATTCTTTTCTCACTGTTATTTGTATGGGCAAAAGCGCTCTACAACGAAGGCATGACTTACTTAATGTCATGGATACCTGAGTGGTTAGGTTTTCTCGAATGGGCATTTTGGCTCATCTACTTTATCGCGATGATCTTATTAATTTTTTACGCCTTTGTTTCGACCGCTAACTTAATCGGTGCGCCCTTCTATGGCTTTCTAGCTGAAGTTGTTGAAAACAAATTAGCGGGTAAAAAAGACGAGAGTCCATTTACCGCAAAAGAGCTTCTGGCACTGATCCCCAGAACGATATTTAGAGAACTGAGAAAGCTGGCTTATTATTTACCGCGCGTCGCAGCTTTGTTTTTTCTCGGACTTATTCCGGGAGTAAATGCCTTAGTAGCCATTATTTGGATTGTGTTTTCAGGTTGGATGATGGCGATTCAATATGTGGATTACCCTGCCGACAACAATCG
>NZ_LWFH01001610.1:0-756 GCF_001635725.1 Oleiphilus sp. HI0066 | reverse complement strand
ACGACCTACACCTCAATAAACTCGGCAATGAATACGATGCCTATCGCAGCCAATAGCACTAGCAATGCATGGCAGTTTTGGAGCTTTTTCGATCATGAACGAAACGCTTGGAGCCCTCTCGAACACCTTCGTGCAAAACTCGAAACTCAACAGCGACCAAACGAAATTAAAACGAGTAAAACACACCCCCTTCGAATTGATGAAATACACCCTCCAAACGCCAAAGGTAAAATTGGTTTAACCTTCTGCCCCGGTAAAATTTGCGACGGATTATATGGAGGCAGATGGGAGCGTGATCTAAACACAGATATAGAAGCGATCTTGGCCTGGGGCGGCAAAACGCTTATCACGCTAATGGAAACGCACGAATTTGAGATTCTTGGCGTAACTCAATTTCCTACGGCGCTCAAAAACTCACAACTTAACTGGTTACATATACCCATTAAAGATATGCAAGTACCTGATAGCACCTTCGAAGCCACTTGGGCAGAAAACAAAGCGCAATTATATGAAGCTCTCAAACATGGTGATTCTTTTGTTATTCACTGCCGCGGCGGACTAGGCAGAACAGGCCTATTGGCAGCACGTATATTAACTGAACTAGGGATAAACCCCGTAAAAGCTATCCAGTACGTTCGAGACGCGAGACCCAACTCTATAGAAACCTATGACCAAGAATGCTATGTTCTTGCTCAGGCTTGGAAGGCCATATAACAATAAATCTAGAATAATACTAAAGAGTAGATAAAGGATGTC
>NZ_LWFH01001609.1:0-1215 GCF_001635725.1 Oleiphilus sp. HI0066 | reverse complement strand
GCTAGAATACCTCTGTTTTTCAGAATTTCAGAAATATAGTGCGCTGTCGCCTCTCCCTCTACGGTTGGGTTCGTCGCAAGAATCACTTCAGAGACCTGAATTTGGTCAAGATAAGAAACGAATTGTCCGATACCAATTTCTTCTGGACCTCGCCCATCAATTGGCGACAAACTGCCTCCTAAAACAAAATACTTTCCGGCATATTGCTGTGATTGTTCTATCGCAAGTAAATCACTTGGCGACTCAACAACACAAAGCAGGCTGTCATCTCGACGCGTATCACGACAAATTTCACAGACATCTTGCTCTGTAAAGTTCCGACACTTTTCACAGCGCTGCACTTTGTGCATCGCCTCTGACAAGGCTTTCGATAAGCGCACTCCGCCATCACGTTTGCGTTCTAATAAGTCGAGCGCCATGCGCTGTGCAGACTTCTGACCGACGCCAGGCAAAACGCGCAGTGCGTCGATCAATTCATCAATGGTTACACCAAACTTCATCGTATATTTTCCGCCTAGAAAGGCATCTTAAATCCTGGTGGCATTCCCATTCCTGAAGCTAAACCAGACATTGCTTGCTGATTCTTCTCTTCAATTTTACGCACAGCATCATTAACCGCAGCAGCCAACAAGTCTTCTAAAAACTCTTTGTCTTCGGTCATCACACCCGGGTCTAGTTCCACATTCTTAACATCATGGCGACCATTCATTGTAACTTTGACCATACCAGCGCCTGACTCGCCAACCACTTCTGCGTTAGCCATGTCTTCTTGCTGCTTCTGAAGCTGCTCCTGCATTTTTTGAGCTTGCTTCATTATGTCATTCATATTTTTTCCACCGAACATACTCTTCTCCTATTCAATGGTGCCGAGCGCTACGACGCTATCTTCGATAAGACGGCCATCAAACTCAGCGATTAACTGTTTTACGTTTTCATCGGCGTGCAATTTTTGCTTCGCCTCTATAAGTTGCTCTTCACGCATTCGTTCACGCCACATTGCTGGCGTTTCTTGTCCTGCATCGACACCATCCTTGAACTCAATCGCACCATTCCAAGCAAGCGCATCCTTCAATGCTTGCACGATTTTCTTCTTATGCGTGTCGTTTAAAATTCTAAAATGCCCAGTTTCGACAGCTAATTCCATAACCTCACCATGAATACGCTTCACCATATTCATAAGTAGGTTTTGAGTCATGCCTGTCAAACCAAGTCTAA
>NZ_LWFH01001608.1:0-575 GCF_001635725.1 Oleiphilus sp. HI0066 | reverse complement strand
AATGGTATTCGTAGTTTCATACGGCACATAAAAGCGTAAGTCCGCAGCCGTCGTAGCCGTGCCATTGAAGTTATAGGTTTGGTTTTCCGCAACTGTGCGATCTTCAGACGCGGTAAGAATGCGTGTGCGTACTGCTACAACATTCAAAAAGTCATCGACGTCATCGGCAGCCACATAGCGATTCGCTGTTCCATCATCATTAGTATCTTCACCGTAAAGCACCTGCATATCTTCCACGCCTTCGGCGATCTCTTGAGTCGAAAACGAGGAAGTCTCGCCAGAGCGGTTAATCTGCGTCATGAACAGTGCGCGACCACCATCGGCCGTATTGCCGACGTGGTATGCAGTAATAGTAGGTAGGTACAAGTAACTACCGTCAGGATCATAAATATCATCAGCAAAGTTGGCGCTATTGTTATGCGATGTCCCATGATTAAGCACGTTCGTTGCTGTTGGGTCACTCGTTATAGAGAATAGCTCAGCACGCGCACAACTCGATACGATCACTAGGTCGTTTGTTGCGATATCACAAGAAGAAGCATTCGGAACAGTAATCGAAGTTGCATCAGAAGCTG
>NZ_LWFH01001607.1:0-1134 GCF_001635725.1 Oleiphilus sp. HI0066 | reverse complement strand
CTTTTTCTACTTCACTGTCGAGCAAGTTTTTGAGTTTGAACGAAACACCATAACCAATACGTTTCTCTTGATCGTCGTAGGTGTCATTCAAGCCCCACTTCACAACGAAATCTAGGCGATGAAATGGCTGTTCATAAACGTCCGGCGTACCGTTAATACCAAGCGCAGTGATGCGCTCACCATAGACGTTGTATAAAAACAAGGCGCTTCGACGCGTAAAGAAATTGTCGTAACCAAACTTTAAGTTCGCCACATAAGGTGACTGCCCTTGCATCGGACGAGAGGTACTAGTTAAACCATTTGAGGCTACATCTGCGGCATTAAGACTCACTTCAGACTCAATGTGTGTGTAATTACCTTCGACAAAATAGTTTTCAAAACTCGGGAACAGTTTGTCTAAATTTTTTCTAAAGCCAAATTCCAGCCCAATACTGTCAGCGCCCTCGGCGTTAGCATAAGTGATTTCAATATCTTCATCGGGGCGAGAACGAACAGTCTCAATCGGATTGGTGAATTGTTTCGAAAAAACACCTAACGAAATGGTTTCGTTGTAACTAGGGAACCACTCATATTTGAAATCAAAATTACTGATTGTCGTGTATTTAAGATCAGGATTACCTCTAACGATGTAATCTGTCTGAGGATCTTTATAACGCGTTGGACTGAACTCCCTAAAGTCAGGACGAGACAGTGTTTCACTCATACCAAATCGGAATTGATGCTCATCAGACAAACGGTATGTTAAGCCTAAAAAAGGCAGTACATCGGATGTTTCAAGAGTATAAGTTTGACGCGCCGTTGGCTGAATGCCGACAACCAACTCTTGAGTAGAATCTTCCTGACGAGCACCGAAAAACACATCTAGTTTGTTTGACACTTTAACTAACCAATTCGCATACACAGCGCTTAAATCTTGTTCTGCCTCGTAAGCATCGTCCTGTCGATAGTTACTCGTGATGTTGAGCAAGGTAGTGTCTGCATTAGCTTGACTCAAAATTTCATCAATCTCACGCGAATCCTCAGCGACAGGTTGGTAACCAAATTTAAAGCGACGGTTATCCAGACTACGCTCCTTGTTCAATTGATAAAAACCAAGATCTAACTCTGTACTTCGATCAAGTAAAGTAAATGGAA
>NZ_LWFH01001606.1:0-715 GCF_001635725.1 Oleiphilus sp. HI0066 | reverse complement strand
TAAAGGTGCTGCGGCTAGCGCAACACCAACACTCGCGAGAACTGCACGAACAAGAAAATCATCAAACATGGTGATGGCCTCCTTCACAGTTCTCATCATGGGTGTAGTGGTCATCATGATGAGCATGAGGTTTGTGCAAATACAACGCTTCGCTCTGATCCAAACCAAATAAATTGCGATATTCAGGCATGTCGGTAATTACTTCAGGGCGCCCTTGGCAGCAGATGTTTCCGTTTAGACAAATCACGCGATCAGTTTGGCGCATAACGATATGCAGTTCATGACTGATCATTAAAATACCGCAGCCAAGACTATCTTTTACATCAGCGATTTGACGATAAAAATCTGCAACACCAGCATGATCAAGGCCCTGTGTGGCCTCATCGAGAATGAGTAAATTTGGCTTGCCTAGCAGCGCTCTCGCTAATAATACGCGTTGGAATTGCCCGCCTGACAAGTCCATTAATTGCTGCTTACCGAGATTGGGAACACCTGCCATCTCGAGTGCTTCAACAAGACTCGCCTTACTGTGCTTTTTAGGTAGACTCATAAAACGCTCAACCGTCATCGGTAGCGTTTGATCAATGTGAAGCTTTTGCGGAACGTAACCAATACTTAAGTCAGGTGATCTATTAATCGTGCCCTCAAGATGCGGTACTGCACCAATTAACGCACGCAACAAAGTGGTTTTACCTGAGCCATTTGGACCAATAAT
>NZ_LWFH01001605.1:0-616 GCF_001635725.1 Oleiphilus sp. HI0066 | reverse complement strand
CATCATTGGGGTTCGTGTTGAAAAGCGATTCAATCAACACGTTTTGTGCATCGTGATCACAAGAGCCATTGCGCGCAATGCTATCTACCAATACGCAGCATTCGAATAAGCCAGATAGTGCCAGTGCCTTATTCTGATCGTTAGTTAAGCTCATCGTTAGGCTCGCTACTAGTAGATGCAATGATCCCACCGCCGAGGCAACGATCTTCAATATAGAAAACAACCGATTGGCCTGGGGTAATGGCTCGTTGGGGGGTGTCAAACCGCACGCTAAGATCTCCGTTATCTAGCTTTTCGACATGACAAGACTGGTCTGCTTGTCGATAGCGTACTTTAGCTGTACAAGAGAAAGGCATGTTTGGTTCACCATTAATCCAATCTAGATTTTTGCAGATCAACTGATTTGCAAAGAGCAGTGGATTATTCTTTCCTTGAACAACGACCAGAGTGTTGTCGTCTAGATTTTTTTGCGCGACATACCAAGGTGATTCGTCATAGTTTTTTAAGCCGCCAATACCGAGGCCTTGTCGCTGACCGATAGTGTGATACATCAAACCTTGATGCTTGCCGATGGTGTCTCCTGTATCGGTAATGATATCGCCTGGTTGCGCTGGCA
>NZ_LWFH01001604.1:0-1312 GCF_001635725.1 Oleiphilus sp. HI0066 | reverse complement strand
TAAAGGTCTTAAGGCGTTGTCGGCCGCTGCCGACAAGAAAAGAAGAAGCTAAATCGAAACAACACCTGAAACAAAAGCGCTTAGGCATATGGCCAAAAATAAAGGGATTAATCTAATCTCAACTTCTTCAAACGATACCGCATAGACCGAAAACTCATACCCAGCTTTTTCGCTGCCGCAGTGCGATTCCATTTGGTATCTTGCAGCGCTTTTTCTATCTCTACGCGCTCTATTTGCTCAAGATAATCTTCTAAAGGCATATCCTCCGGTCGAGCCGATACAAAGTCTGTAGAGCTACCTTGGTTGTCGGGCTGAGCGCTCGGCTCAGAAAAGGTCTGGGTTGGAGATAAGCGCGGGCTGTTATCTAGCTGCAGATCTTGTTCACGAATAATATCGTCTTCACACAGCGTAAACGCACGTTCAATGATGTTCTCTAACTCACGCACGTTTCCAGGAAAGCTATAGCTTTTAAGCGCTTGCATTGCATTGGCATCGATGGACGCGTTATCGACCCCACATTCTTGAGCGATATTCGACAAGAAACGCGTTGCCAATAGCGCTACGTCATCTTGGCGTTCGCGCAAGCTAGGTACCTGCAAGTTAATGACGTTAATGCGGTAGAACAAGTCTTGTCGAAAACTGCCGTCGTCGACCAATGCTTGAAGATCTTTATGCGTTGCACTCAAAACGCGCACATCGACGGCTTCTTCAGACTCACCGCCTACGGCACGCACCGCTTTCTCTTGAATAGCACGAAGCAATTTCACCTGCATATCTAAGGGTAGATCAGCCACTTCATCCAAAAACAAAGTGCCGCCATCCGCCGCTTTAAACAGGCCATCTTTATCTTGATGAGCCCCACTAAAGCTACCTTTTAAGTGTCCGAAAAACTCACTTTCCATCAACTCGCTTGGTATCGCGCCACAGTTAACTGGAATGAATGGCCCATCACGTCTGACACCATTGGCATGAATGGCACGTGCAACCAATTCTTTACCACTTCCGGATTCACCAGAGATGTATATTGGCGCTTGGCTGCGAGCGAGTTTAATAACCTGTTTGTTGAGCTTTTTGAGTTCGGCACTCTCACCGAGGAGCACCGTTTGATCACTAGGAATTGACTGAGCAAGATCAACTTTTGTTTCAGCGAGTTTAAGCGCACTAGATACAAGTGTGCGTAGTTGCGTTAAATCGACAGGCTTAGAGATAAAATCAAATGCACCTGCTTTTAGGGCTTCAATGGCGGTTTCAACACTGCCATAAGCGGTAATCATAGCTATCGGAATATGACTGTGTTCGCTCTGTATAAAAC
>NZ_LWFH01001603.1:0-974 GCF_001635725.1 Oleiphilus sp. HI0066 | reverse complement strand
AATTGTTCGGTTGAGTAGACACACTCAACGCCAAACTTACGTTTTGGATTGCGGGAATAGTTATGTAAGCGACGCAAGTTGTTTCGAATCTTCGCCAACAATGGGTCTTGCGTGGTGCGCGCCAAATCTTCAATCTGGATTTGTGTCGGGTCTAATTGTCCGCCAGCGCCGCCGCAAACCATCAATGGAATTTTGTTTCGACGGCAATGCACAACAATAGAAGTTTTTGCCTTCACGCTGTCCGTGGCGTCAAACACATAACTAAATTCTGTAGTGAGTAAGTCACCGACATTTTTAGGCGTTAGAAATGTGTGCTTCACATGGACTTGAATATCAGGGTTGATCTCTTTAAGACGCTCAGCCATTACCTCAGTCTTCATATGGCCAACCGTATTCTGCAAGGCATGGACTTGTCGATTGATATTCGAAACACACACATCATCCAAATCAATCAAGGTGATTTCACCAATACCTGAACGCGCTAACGCTTCAGCTACCCATGACCCAACACCACCAATACCCACTACAGCTATATGGCTATTTAAAAACACCTGCAAGGCGTTCATGCCATAGAGTCGGGCAATCCCTCCAAAACGAAAGGCGTAGTCTTCTGTAATTGACTTTAGGTTCACAGACTCTTGATCAGACATCGACTGCACCCTCTAATTCAAACGCTAAAAAGTCGTGATCAACTAACTCATAACGCTTGCGCTTAAGCGGTTTCAATTTACTCAAATCCACTACCACCAAACCGTCAATACAGTCTTGAAAATCAGGGTCAATATTAAAGCCGTGGAATCGGGTTCCACCGTCATCACATAACTCTGAGTATTGCTTGTAGAGCGTAGGAACAGAGTGACCAATCAAACCCAGCTGCTCACGCAACACAACAAAGGCATCTCTTGAATCTAAACCATCGAACNGGGCNGAAGCTTTGTTCAACCAAAGTATTGGGGCTCTCGCAGTCTTGATTA
>NZ_LWFH01001602.1:0-1932 GCF_001635725.1 Oleiphilus sp. HI0066 | reverse complement strand
GTGATGCGAGTTGTGTCTTGCTCTATGACCCAGATAAGGATTCGATTGTGCTCGTTGAGCAATTTCGTATTGGTGGACTTCATCATTCAGACTCACCTTGGATGCTTGAGCTTGTTGCCGGTATCAACGAAGAATCAGAGTTGCCAGCTGATGTTGTGGTGCGTGAAGCGCAAGAAGAAGCGGGTGCAGATGTATTGGATTTGATGCATATCTATGAGTTTTATCCGTCTCCA
This sequence comes from Oleiphilus sp. HI0066, assembly GCF_001635725.1. Lineage (NCBI taxonomy): Bacteria > Pseudomonadati > Pseudomonadota > Gammaproteobacteria > Oceanospirillales > Oleiphilaceae > Oleiphilus > Oleiphilus sp. HI0066. The sequence goes on along the minus strand of NZ_LWFH01001602.1, from coordinate 1,699 downwards.
GGAGGCTCTACCGAGCGCATTCACTTATTTGTTGGCTTGGTTCATAGCGAAGGTCTTGGTGGTGTGCATGGCCTTGAAGAAGAAGGTGAAGACATAAAGGTGCATGTTATAGGGTTTGATAAAGCTATGGAGATGCTCAAAGATAATAAAATTGATAATTCCCCAGCGATCATTGCCTTGCAATGGTTGGCGTTAAACAAACAAGACGTTAACGAGCATTGGTCAGGTAAATAGTTCGTGGTTAGAAAATACGTTCCAGATATCTCTCATCTGAATGCTTTGTTTGAAAGCAACTATCGCCGCTTAATGAAATTACTGCATCTTGTTGATGAAGGTGATGAGCTAAATATTTCTTTGTATAACGGATCTCATTTTATTGGGACGGTTCATGCTCAAAATATCGAGACCTCAAAATACACCGACACAATTTTACTAGAGCAAGTCTCCTCAGCAGGGCCTTGGCTGAATAATCCATCTTTAATGGTTCGTCTTTATCATGATGCGGCTGTTGCGGAGGTCATTAGTCGTAAAGGGTATCGAGCACTTTCTGGTGTGAACTCTTACCCAAATAAAGATATGAATCTGCCGGATGAGAAAACGCAGCTGAATCGTTTTTTATCAGAATGGTTGAGTTTTTGTTTGCGCTACGGGATTTGTGATACACACCCGTTTAACCCGAGTAAACTGTGAAGCTCGTGCTAGACGCGCCATCAAGTTCGCTTTAACTTTATTGTGTGTGAAACATAGCGTCTTATCTTTAAGGGCATAGAAACAGCATAAAAATGAATACAATAAATAGCTGTCACCCTTAAAGCGCAATACGAGACAGAACGACTAGTTTGTCTATACTAATTTGTCATCGTACTGTCGAATGATTGAATAAAACGTTATTTGCACTGAGCGTGTAAGCATTAACAACTAGAGCCGAACTCCAATGCACCAGAAGGACTATGCAGTGAAGGTGCTGCATATCACAGATTGCCATCTTAATGCAGACAGAAGTAGAGACCTGTTAGGTATCAATACTTTTGATAGCTTGAATGCCGTGTTAAATGACATCAAGGCAGATGGTCAGCAGCCAGATTGTATTCTCGTGACTGGCGATATTTCTCAAGATGGATCTGTCGAAGCCTACCAAACGATGAAAGAGATGCTGTCTGATTTCACCTGTCCAATTCGTTGGTTTGCAGGTAACCATGATGCACGTTCAAATATGTCATCGGTGATCGGCGAGGGCGAAGAGCTCCAGAAAACCTTGGTTGTCGGTGATTGGGAAATCATTCTTTTAGATTCTTTATCCCCAGGGAATGTTCATGGTGAGTTGAGCGACTCAGAGCTGAACTTACTGGAGACTTCTTTAGCTTCTTCCTCTGCGAACAATACGATGGTGTGTTTGCATCATCACCCAATTCCTATTGGTGCAAAGTGGCTCGATAACATCGGCTTGCATCGTCCTGAAGCATTTTTAGATGCGGTCTCGAAAGATCAGTCAGTAAAAGCTGTTTTGTGGGGGCATATACATCAGGAATTTGATCAGAGTATTGATGGAAAGCGCTGGTTGGCTTCTCCTTCAACATGCATACAGTTTAAACCGCAGTCTGAAGACTTTGCTTTAGATAAGTTGGCTCCAGGGTATCGTTGGCTGACTTTACATTCTGATGGTTCCTTCGAAACGGAAGTGAAGCGAGCAAATGAGTTT
>NZ_LWFH01001601.1:0-2021 GCF_001635725.1 Oleiphilus sp. HI0066 | reverse complement strand
CGACCACGTGAAACTTTAAGCTTCATGTTCACTTCGCCGTTGTCACCTAAATTACAGATCACGTGATCAGGGTTAAGAACCTCTACATCGTGATCTACCTGGATGTCACTAGCTAGAACCGGACCCGATCCTTTCTTAGTGAGCGTCAAAGTCGCCTCATCCTTAGCATGCATAACAATTGCTAGGCCTTTGAGGTTAAGAAGAATTTCAATCACATCTTCTTGTACGCCTTCAATGGCACTATATTCATGCAATACACNGTCGATTTCAGCTTCTACTACCGCACAACCAGGCATTGAAGACAGAAGGATACGACGAAGCGCACTACCAAGAGTGTGCCCGAAACCCCTTTCTAATGGTTCTAGAACCACCTTCGCATGTGTTGCACTTAATTCCTGAACTTCAATGTTACGTGGGTTCAAGAATTCATTTACTGAACGCTGCATATACGCCCCTATACGTTATGTTGTAGATACAAAGCTTACTTAGAGTAAAGCTCGACGATTAGGTTTTCGTTGATTTCAGCTGTTAGGTCGCTACGCTCTGGTACTGACTTAAATGTACCAGCAAGCTTGCTTGTATCAACTTCGACCCACTCAACTGGCGCACGGTTGCCCGCCAATTCAACTGCGTTTTTAACACGCAATTGGTTCTTTGCTTTTTCACGAACAGAGATAGTATCGCCCGCTTTCACTTGATATGAAGCAATGTTTACAACATTGTCATTTACAAGGATCGCTTTGTGCGAAACTAACTGACGTGCTTCTGCACGAGTAGATCCAAAACCCATACGGTATACAACATTGTCTAGGCGTTGTTCTAAAAGCTGAAGCAAGTTCTCACCAGTCGCACCCTTACGGCGCGCTGCTTCTTTGTAATAGCCACGGAACTGCTTCTCTAATACGCCGTATAAACGACGAACTTTCTGTTTCTCACGGAGCTGAGTACCGTACTCAGACAAACGACCACGACGAGCGCCGTGCATGCCTGGTGCAGTTTCAAGATTACATTTTTGGTCTAGTGCCTTAGCACCGCTCTTCAAAAACAGATCTGTCCCTTCACGACGAGACAGTTTACATTTTGGTCCAATATAACGAGCCATTTATCTGTTCTCCCCTAAACGCGACGTTTCTTCGATGGACGACAGCCGTTGTGTGGAATCGGCGTTACGTCAGTGATGTTTGTGATTTTGTAACCACAAGCGTTTAGTGCTCGAACAGCGGACTCGCGTCCTGGCCCAGGCCCTTTAACCATAACTTCTAGGTTTTTGAGGCCGTATTCAGCAGCCGCGTTACCGGCTCTTTCAGCTGCTACCTGCGCAGCAAAAGGTGTGCTCTTACGTGAACCACGGAATCCAGAACCACCTGCAGTTGCCCATGAAAGAGCGTTACCTTGGCGATCTGTAATGGTCACGATAGTGTTGTTGAATGAAGCGTGGATATGCGCCATTCCGTCAACAACAGTCTTTTTCACCTTTTTACGGGTACGTGTACCTGGCTTTGCCATTACTGTTTCCTACTTATTTACGAATTGGTTTGCGTGGACCCTTACGAGTGCGAGCGTTAGTCTTACTACGCTGACCACGCACAGGCAAACTGTGGCGGTGGCGAAGACCACGGAAGCAACCAAGATCCTTCAAACGTTTAATGTTCATTTGTACTTCACGGCGCAAATCACCTTCAACGGTCAGTTTAGTGACCTCAGTACGAAGCGAATCCAACTGTTCTTCAGTTAGCGAGCTAACTTTAGCTGTTGGAGTAACGCCTGTTGCGTCGCAAAGTTTGTATGCTGTCGTTCTACCTACACCATAAATGTACGTCAGTGAAATCACTGCGTGCTTATTGTCAGGTATGTTGACACCGGCTATACGTGCCATTCATCTAACTCCGCTTAATTCAATGACCTTAGGGATTTCCCTTGGCCATATTTGTTACCGTCATTAAAAAGGGCGCGAATCATATACCTTGATCAAAAATAAATCAAGGGAATGTCACGCCCTTTTACAAGCCTGGTTTAACCCT
>NZ_LWFH01001600.1:0-17872 GCF_001635725.1 Oleiphilus sp. HI0066 | reverse complement strand
AGTAAGTTGTTAATTTGTTGAATTTTATAATAAAAACTATTAACAGGCTGTGTATAGCTTTGTTTTTTGCTATAGATATAAAGCTAAACAATAGGTAAACTTACTCTCGTTCGTAGCGCTGCAAAGTACATTCATGTCATTTCAGCCAGTCTAGTGTCTGTGTTATTCAATACAGAGCTCAGTGTGACAACTTTTATCTTCTGAGATAAATCTTTAATCAATAATTTGTGTGCTTGGGAAATTGATGGCTGAGTCAATTTGGGAAAATTGTCTTGCTCGTTTAGAGGAAGAAGAATCTGCTGATCAATTTGGTATGTGGTTAAAGCCTCTCCAGTTTGATATGCAAGGCGATGTAATTTCATTGTTTGCACCAAACCGATTTGTTTTGGATTTTGTAAAGAATAAATACGTCAAGCGTATTAAGGATCTTATCCAAGAGTTGTCAGGAACGAATTACGATATCAGATTGTCAATTGGGCAAGCCACTAAGAATAAAGGTCCTGCAAAGCCACTTGTTGAAGCAAGCAAAGTTACTGCACCATTTGAAGCTAGAAATTCATCATCGGATGCTGATCGCGAACAAAACAGTGGAGCTAGCGCATCAAGTTCTGCGCCAAAGCAGGAAAGTCTGGCCTTAGCCACTAAGAAGCCTAACGAGTTTAGCGGTGCTGACGATATTTCACATAAGAGTAATCTGAACCCTAAATTTACGTTTGAAACCTTTGTAGAAGGTAAAGCTAACCATATGGCTCGCGCTGCAGCAATGCGAGTAGCTGATGAGCCTGGTTCAGCATATAACCCACTGTTTCTTTATGGTGATGTTGGGTTGGGTAAAACACATCTCATGCACGCCGTCGGAAATGAGATAAAAGCACGCAATCCCAATGCGAAAATTGTATATCTGCATTCTGAGCGTTTTGTTGGTGATATGATCAAAGCACTTCAAGCTAACGATATTGCGAGATTTAAGAAGTACTATCGATCTCTTGATGTATTGTTGATCGATGATATTCAATTCTTTGCAAAAAAAGAGCGTTCACAGGAAGAGTTTTTTCATACGTTTAATGCCTTACTTGATGGGGATAAACAAGTCATATTGACGAGTGATCGTTATCCTAAAGAAATTGAGAATATGGAAGAGCGTCTAACTTCTCGATTTGGTTGGGGTTTGTCGACGAAATTAGAATCTCCTGAATTAGAAACGCGAGTAGCGATATTAATGCGTAAGGCAGAACAAGAACGTGTTGTGTTACGTGAAGATGCTGCTTTCTTTATTGCTCGACGTGTTCGATCGAATGTAAGAGAGTTAGAGGGCGCTCTTAGATTGGTAGCGGCGAACGCAAGTTTTACACGTCAAGACATCACGCCGACTTTCGCACAGGAATGTTTGAAAGACCTATTATCTGTTCATGATCGGCAGGTAAGTATCGATAATATCCAAAGAACGGTTGCTGAGTACTACAAAATAAAAGTAGCCGATCTTCTTTCTCCCAGAAGAACAAGGTCTATTGCGCGGCCGAGACAAGTCGCTATGGCCTTAGCTAAGGAGTTAACGGAACATAGTTTACCCGAAATAGGGGATGCCTTTGGTGGGCGTGACCATACAACAGTCTTACATGCTTGCAGAAAAATAACTGAACTCAACAAGACAGATGCAAGTATTAGAGAAGATTATTCAAACTTCATGAAAAAATTAACGATGTAAGCAAGGCCAGAAAGAATGAAATTTTCGATTAGCAGAGATGACATATTAAGCCCGCTTCAAATTATTTCAGGCGTGGTTGAGCGAAAGCAAACAATGCCAGTGCTTTCAAATATTCTTGTTGTTGCAGAGCAAGGTCAGGTTTCTTTGACAGGCACAAATATGGAAGTCGAGCTTGTTTGTCAGCTACAAGGCGCCGAAATTTCCGCTGAAGGACGTACTACTATACCTGCACGTAAGTTAGCTGATATTTGTCGCTCTTTACCTTCAGAAGCAACGGTTGAGTTGAGTTTAGAAGCGGATAAAGCTCACCTAAGAGCAGGTAAAAGTCATTTTAAATTAGCGACATTACCAGCGGATCAATTCCCTAATACGGAAGATAATCCTCAGGATATTGAAGTTCGATTTAGTGAAGGTGATTTCAAAGCCATGCTCGATGCCACTTCATTTGCGATGGCGCAGCAAGACGTTCGATATTATCTAAATGGAATGTTGCTCGAAATTGGAAATCAGTATGTTAAAACGGTTTCGACAGATGGGCATCGTCTAGCCTTGGCCAGCGTTGATACTGTTCAAGTATTACAAGATAAGTTACAGGTTATCGTTCCAAGAAAAGGTGTTCAGGAATTTAGTCGTCTACTTTCTGACTCTGATAATGAGGTTGCTGTCTTTATCGGTGACAATCATATTCAATCTCAAATCGGGAACTATAAATTTACGTCGAAATTGATAGACGGTAAGTTTCCTGAATACGATCGAGTGATACCGCAGGGCGGCGACAAAATTATGATCGCCGATCGTGAATCATTGAAGGCAATGTTTACGCGCGCAAGTATTCTCTCACATGAGAACATTAGAGGTATTCAGCTGCATCTAACTCCCGGTCAAGTTCAAGTGTATGCAAATAACCCTGAGCACGAGCAGGCAGAGGATTCGATTGATGTCATGTATGATGGACCTGAATTGCAAATAGCGTTCAATGTTGGCTATTTGATTGATGTTCTTAATACAATAAAGTCAGACAGCGTAAAAATGACTCTCTCTAATGCTAGTTCGTCCGCGTTACTTGAGTCTGGCGACGAGGATGGTTGCCTTTATGTTGTTATGCCTATGCGACTTTAAATAACGAGGGATAGGGATGAAAGGGTTGTTGGTAGATTCTGTAAAGGGTGCATTTCGACTTACACAGACAGCAAAAGTGCTTGGATTAACGGGGTCCAAATGGGTTCTTGGTAAGCGTCCGCCTAACCCTGTTTTGTTGAGACAGGTTTTTGAGCAGTTGGGCTCAACCTATATCAAGTTAGGGCAGTTTATTGCTAGCTCCCCCACATTTTTTCCAAAAGAGTATGTGGATGAATTTCAATATTGTTTAGATCAAACCCCACCATTTGAATTTTCGGTTGTTAGAAAAATCATTACTCAAGAACTTGGGTGTAGCCCAGAAAAAGTTTATAGCTATATCGAAGAGAAACCATTAGCTTCGGCATCAATCGCGCAAGTACATGCGGCAAAGCTTGTTACTGGTGAAGATGTGGTTATTAAGGTGCAAAAACCAGGTGTTGAAAACGTCCTGTTGACGGACCTTAATTTTCTTTACGTCTGTGCTCGGTTATTAGAAAAAGTCGCACCGAAGTTGTCATGGACATCTATCTCTGGTGTTGTTGAAGAGATTCAAAAGACCATGATGGAAGAATGTGATTTCATTAAAGAAGCGAAAAATCTAGATACTTTTCGTGCATTTTTATTAGAAAGCGATAATCACGATGTAGTTGTGCCTAAAGTTTATAAACAGGCATGTTCAAGACGTATTCTAACAATGGAAAGATTTTACGGCTCCTCTTTAACGGATTTAGAGAGTATTCGTAAATATTGTGATGACCCTGAAAAAACGCTAATTACAGCTATGAATACTTGGTTTGCTAGTTTGACTCAGTGTGAATTTTTCCACGCTGATGTACATGCCGGTAACTTGATGGTGTTAGACGACGGTCGCATTGGATTTATTGATTTCGGGATCGTTGGTCGGATAAATCCTGGCACGTGGGAAGCTGTCTCGGATTTTATTTCATCTATTATGATCGGGAATTTTGAAGGTATGGCTGATGCGATGATCCGTATCGGTATTACTGACACAGATGTTCAGTCACAGGATTTAGCCGCAGATCTTCGTGGTTTATTCAATAAGATGGATGTAATGGTTCCAGATTATGCGTTGCTCGGGGATTCATCTGGTAGTGATGACGACGATATTAATAACATTTTGATGGAAATGGTTAGGGTAGGGGAAGAGCATGGATTACATTTTCCTAGAGAGTTTGCCCTGCTGCTAAAACAGTTCCTTTATTTTGATCGTTATGTTCATATTTTAGCTCCTGAATTAGATATGTTTGTCGATGCTCGGCTAAGCATGCTGCATTAGAATCTTTTGTAGTACTCTTCAATACACCAGTTATTTGATTTTGTTAGAACATGATTAATAGATTTCAGGTAGCTGGTTTTCGAAATTTAAAAGATCAAACACTCCAGTTTTCGTCTCCATTCACGATTGTTTTTGGAAATAACGGCTCGGGTAAAACTAGTTTCCTTGAAAGTATCTACACTGCTCTGAACGGTAAGTCTTTTCGCTCTGGTAAGACAAAAAACATAATCTCTAATAACAGTAATAAGGACAGCTTCATTGTCCGTGCTGAACTTGAGTTTTCTAATAGATCTCATCAAGTAGCTTTAAGGAAATCTTTAAACGATAAGTATGTTGCCAAAGTCGATGGTGATTTTGTTCAGTCAATCTCCGAGCTTGCATCCATTTACCCTACCCAGATTGTTGAACCGCGTAGCTTTAATGTGTTCGATGGTGGAGCTTCTTCTAGAAGACGTTTATACGATTGGATGATGTTCCACGTGGAACATTCATTCAATGACCTTTTAAAAGTCTACCAAAGTTGTTTGAAGCAACGTAACGCTCTTTTACGAAAAGGTGTTATGAATCCTTCGCAGTTAGCACCGTGGGACCGACAACTCTCATACTACGGTTCACAAATTAATAACTTAAGGTTTGAAATTTTTAAGGGTTATCAAAACTATTTTGAATCAGCAATCGGTGAGTTACTAAGTCCTGAAATTGTTGAACACATAACTATAACGCTTAAATCTGGTTGGGACTCAAATCAGGATTTATCAAATGTTTTGGCCGAAAGCATAGAGTCTGATATTAAGAAAAGAGCAACTCAATTTGGGCCGCATCGTGCTGATCTAAAAATAACTTATTCAGGCTTGCCAATTCAGGAGGGTTTGTCGCGTGGACAGCAAAAGCTCGTTGTCTTAGCAATTCACTTGGCGAACTTACGAATTGTTCGAGAACAAAATAATAGTACCAGTCTTCTTTTGCTGGATGATCTTGCTGCTGAGTTAGATGAACCCAATTTAGAGCGATTATTATGTCTGCTCTATGAAAGCGGAACGTCTGTCATAGCAACAACGCTCGATACAATGCTTTATAGCAGAGTGTTAGAACGCTGTAATTTACTGGATAAAACACGAATGTTTCACGTGGAACATGGTAAGATAAGTGATTATAAATAAACTAATCTGACGTAATTCAGGAAAGCTAATGAGCGATACTCAAAACTCTTATGACTCGTCTAGCATTAAAGTTCTAAAAGGCTTAGATGCGGTAAGAAAACGCCCCGGGATGTATATCGGCGACACCGATGATGGAACCGGTTTGCACCATATGGTTTTTGAGGTTGTTGATAATTCTATCGATGAAGCCTTGGCTGGATATTGTTCAGAAATCAGAGTTACGATTCACGAAGATGAATCTGTATCAGTCTCTGATGATGGTCGAGGAATTCCAACTGATATACATGAAGAAGAGGGTGTATCTGCTGCCGAAGTAATCATGACTGTACTTCACGCAGGTGGTAAGTTTGATGATAACACTTACAAGGTATCTGGTGGTTTACACGGTGTAGGTGTTTCGGTTGTAAATGCTTTATCGAGTAACTTAAAACTTACGATCCGTCGTAATGGTGAAGTGCATGAGCAGGTTTATCACGATGGTGTCCCTCAAGAACGTTTGGCTGTAATTGGAAAAACTGAAACGACTGGTACAGAAATTCATTTCAAGCCATCTCCTGAGACTTTTTCAAACATCAAGTTTCATTATGATTTATTGGCAAAACGTATTCGTGAACTTGCCTTTTTGAACTCTGGTGTTCGAATTGTCCTACGAGATAATCGTACAGACAAAGAAGAAGTATTTGAGTATGAAGGTGGTTTAAAAGCTTTTGTTGAGTATTTGAATACAAACAAAACTACCATCAATAAAGTATTTTACTTTACTACTCAGCGTGAGGACGGCGTTGGCGTTGAAGTCGCCTTACAATGGAATGATGGCTTCCAAGAGAATATATACTGCTTTACCAATAACATTCCTCAACGAGATGGCGGAACGCATTTAGCAGGTTTTAGAGCCTCTCTAACACGCTCTCTCAATCAATACATTGATCGGGAAGGGTTGGGTAAGAACGCTAAAGTAGCAACGTCTGGAGATGATGCTAGAGAAGGGCTAACAGCGGTAATCTCTGTCAAAGTTCCAGATCCTAAGTTCTCTTCTCAGACTAAAGATAAATTGGTCTCGTCAGAAGTTAAATCAGCAGTTGAACAAGAGATGAATGCTTCATTTGGTGAATATCTAATGGAAGCTCCACAAGAAGCTAAAGCTGTTGTTGGCAAAATGATTGAAGCGGCAAGAGCACGAGAAGCAGCCCGAAAAGCACGAGAAATGACAAGACGTAAAGGTGCTTTAGATATCGCTGGCTTACCAGGTAAGTTGGCAGATTGCCAAGAGAAAGATCCGGCTTTATCTGAACTATACATCGTGGAGGGTGACTCAGCAGGTGGCTCAGCTAAGCAAGGGCGTGATAGAAAAACCCAAGCGATCTTGCCGCTGAAAGGTAAGATTTTAAATGTCGAAAAAGCGCGTTTCGATAAAATGTTGTCTTCTGCTGAAGTTGGCACATTAATTACTGCGCTGGGGTGTGGTATCGGTCGTGAAGAATACGATATTGAAAAACTTCGTTACCATAGCATCATTATTATGACCGATGCTGACGTTGACGGCTCACACATCCGTACTTTATTGCTTACCTTCTTCTTCAGGCAGATGCGTGAAATCATTGAGCGAGGCCATGTCTTTATCGCCATGCCACCTCTTTATAAAGTGAAGAAAGGCAAGCAAGAACAGTATTTAAAAGATGAGAAATCTTTAGAAGCTTATCTGACGCAAACAGCGCTAGATGGTGCACAGTTATTCGTAAATGAAGATGCTCCTGCTTTAACTGGCGAGGCATTAGAAGCCTTAGTAAATGATTATCGTATTGCCTCAGATGCGATTTCAAGATTGTCTCGTACGTACCCTGAGAAAGTCCTTCAAGCATTATTGAAAGTCAAAGGCCTTACTTCTGAAAACTTAAAAGATGAGAATGAAGTAAAAACTTGGACTGATGCATTGGCTGAGAATTTGGGTCTAGACACATCTACCGGTACAAACTACGTGACATCAGTTTTTGCTGATCAAGAAACAGGATTGTTCTTACCTAAGATCGAAGCTTATGTTCATGGAATTTCGACACCATATATATTCAAATCAGACTTCTTTGAATCAGGTTCTTACTTAGCTATTGTGAAAACTGCTGAAGCCTTACTTGGTTTATTAGAAGACAATGCATTTGTGGTGAAGGGTGAAAAGAATATTCCGGTGAAAGACTTCGGTTCTCTCATTGATTTACTTATGAAAGATGCACAGAGAGGATTATCGATCCAACGCTATAAAGGTTTGGGTGAAATGAACCCAGATCAATTATGGGAAACTACAATGGATCCAGACACTCGCAGAATGATGAAGGTAAATATCGAAGACGCCGTTGCAGCTGATATGATATTCACAACGCTAATGGGTGATGAAGTGGAACCTCGTCGTGACTTCATTCAATCTAATGCTCTAGAAGTCACCAACCTAGATGTATAGCTAGAAGATTATCGAATGTTCTGTTAAAGCCGTACTTTGAATAAAAGTACGGCTTTTTGTTATCTGATCTTTGTTACTCAGCGTTAGTAGATATTTACTTATAGTTAAAATTCAGACTGATAGCAGACTAACGACAAATAATACGTGGATGAAATATGCTATTGAACGCGCGTGTTCTTGAAGGACCAGAAGAAGTTAACAAACATGTCGTCATCCTTCATGGGTTATTTGCTGCTTCTGATAATTTATTGAGACTAGGAAAACACTTAGCGGAAGGGTACACCGTCCATTTATTGGATTTGAGAAATCATGGCAATTCATTTCATGTCACTGATATGAATTATTTATTGATGGCAAATGATGTTGATGAGTACCTAACACATCAAAATATCAACAGCGTCGCTCTTATTGGCCATTCAATGGGAGGGAAAACAGCAATGCAATATGCTTTATCTTACCCAGATACAGTTGAAGCTTTAATCGTTGCTGATATTGCGCCGGTAGAATATAAGCCCGGTCATGTTCAAATCTTGAAGGGTTTAGAGTATTTAGCTAACTATCCTCCAGCAAATAGACGAGAGGCAGATACAGCACTTAATAAGTTTGTGGAAGATGTTGGAGTCAGACAGTTTCTTATTAAGAATTTAAAGGCTGTAGGGGAAGAATCAAAAAAGCTTGGTTGGCGTTTCAACTTAAACGCAATTCAAAGCAATTATTATAATGTTCTTGCTGCGCCGGTTGGCGAAGAATTTAACGGTCCAACATTGTTCATAGCCGGTGCATTGTCAGATTATATTGCGCCAGAATATCGCGATATTACAACGAAATTATTTCCTCATGCCCAATTAAAGGTCATTCCTGATACATCTCATTGGTTACACGCCGAGAAACCCCAAGTCTTTAATGCACTATGTGAGCGTTTCTTACACAAGCATTTCATTTCACAATAGTTATCAACGGAAAGAATACAATATTTCATTATGAGCTAGACTTAATAAATGCGGTGTTTTTAAGCATTTAAGCCTGTTGTAAATCTATTTGAAATAGATGACACTGATTGCGTCGCTAATGATGACGCTGAAATGTCCGAACTTTCGGGCGAACAATAATAATGCGAATCGTGGTGGCATCAATTTTGTATATAGAGCTCACATCAGTGCATGTGTCAGCTTTCTGTTGTTGCTTAGGTGCGCTGCGAAATCCTTTTTGGAAGAAAACAAAACTTAGGAGAACACGAATGTTGAAATTCTCTTCATTGGTCGCTGCAGGTCTTGCAGTAGGCTTATCTTTTGGTGCAAATGCAGGAACGCTTGAAGACGTTAAAAAACGCGGAATGCTTTCTTGTGGTGTGAGTACTGGTCTTGCTGGATTTTCTCAGAAAGACGAAAAGGGTGAATGGAGTGGTCTAGATGTCGACGTCTGTAAAGCTGTTGCAGCAGCTGTTTTAGGCGATGCATCTAAGGTTCAATACAAGCCTTTAACTGCTAAAGAGCGTTTTACAGCGCTTCAGTCTGGTGAGATTGATATCTTATCTCGTAACACTACATGGACACACACTCGTGACACCTCTCTGGGATTAAACTTTGCAGGCGTTAACTACTACGACGGTCAAGGTTTCATGGTGTCGAAAAAGCTTGGTGTTAAAAGTGCTCTTGAGTTAGATGGTGCTGCGGCTTGTATTCAAGCTGGTACAACAACTGAGTTGAACTTAGCAGATTATTTCCGTGCAAACGGTATGAAATATACTGCTGTAACATTTGATACTTCAGATCAAACACGTGCTGGTTTTGAAAGTGGTCGTTGTGATGTTCTTACTTCTGACCAATCGCAGTTATACGCAATTCGTATTGGTTTGAAGGATCCAGATTCAGCAATGGTTCTTCCAGAAGTTATCTCTAAGGAACCTCTAGGTCCAGTTGTTCGTCAGGGTGATGACGAGTGGTTCAACATCGCTAAGTGGTCTTTGGTAGCAATGATCGAAGCTGAGTTCTTGGGTGTCGATTCTGCGAACGCAGCTGATATGAAAGACAACGGTAAGCCTGCTCAGAAGCGTCTTCTTGGGACTGAAGGTGATGCTGGCGAGAAGCTTGGTTTAAGTGCTGATTGGGCTTACAACATCGTTTCACAAGTAGGTAATTACGGCGAGTCATTCGAGCGTAATGTAGGTATGGGTTCTCCTCTTAAAATTGCACGTGGCATTAACGAGCAATGGAATAAAGGTGGCTTCCTGTACTCACCACCGATTCGTTAATTCGAATAGGTAAATAAAGGGGCTTTATGCCCCTTTTGCCGTTCTAAATTACACCCCAAGACTAGAGGCACTATATGTCCGAAGAAATTCGTGCAAAAGCATCGAGCTCAGGCTCAATGCTCAATAACCCAAGAGTTAGGGCCATCTTATATCAGGCTTTACTATTGTTTGGACTGGGTTATTTTTTCTATTCTATAGTTTCAAATGCGCTGAACAATATGGAGGCGCGAGGCATAAAGAGCGGTTTTGATTTTCTATTTACCGCCTCTGGTTTCGATATACTCATGACCCTGGTGCCGTATTCGGCAACGTCAACATATGGAATGACATTTGTTGTTGGGTTGTTAAATACAATTTTAGTCTCGATCGTTGGGATTTTCTTTGCGACCGTTTTAGGCTTTCTTATAGGTGTTGCATATTTTTCCAACAACTGGCTTATTAAACGCTTATCTGTTGTTTATGTAGAAACCTTCAGAAATATCCCATTATTGTTACAAGTATTCTTCTGGTATTTCGCTGTTTTAGCATCGTTGCCAAGCGCGCGCGAGAGCTTAAGTTTAGGCGAAGTCATCTTCCTCAATGTACGTGGATTATATTTACCTGATTTAGTTGGTGGCGCTGGCTCATCCATTGTTTATGGTTCGATTGTTGTAGCTATCGCAGCAATAGTTTTTCTCAAGAAATGGGCTAAAAAACGTCAAGACGATACAGGAGAGCAGTTCCCCGTTGCGTTAACAAGTCTTGGGATCCTTTTGGGGCTGCCACTTATCACCCTTTTCATAATGGGCGTTCCTTTCACATGGGATTTTCCTGAGCTCAAAGGTTTTAATTTCCGTGGAGGAATTACTGTTATACCTGAGTTAATGGCACTGACTATCGCTCTGTCTGTTTATACGGGAGCTTTTATCGCAGAAGCGGTAAGAGCGGGAGTTCAATCTGTTCCACATGGGCAAACTGAAGCAGCGCGCAGTATTGGTCTGCGTGAAAACAGAATTATGTCATTGATCATTGTTCCTCAAGCGATGCGAGTAATTGTTCCTCTGTTGAATTCTGAATATCAAAGTTTGGTGAAAAACTCTACGTTGGCAACAGCCATTGGTTACCCTGATTTGTTTACAGTCTTCGTAGGCACATCGCTTAATCAGACAGGACAAGCTATAGAGATTGTATTTATGACGATGGCCGTTTATTTCGTTATTAATATGACTATCTCATTCTTAATGAATCGGTTTAACGCTAGCGTTGCGTTAGTCGAACGTAAATAGGAGAGGGTGATATGAGAGTTTTTAAACCGCAAGAAGCTCAGCCAGCTCCAGAGGAGACTATGGGCGTAGCTGCTTGGATTAGAGCTAACTTGTTTTCTAATGTTCCAAATTCCATCGCTACGATCGTTATTCTAGGCTTATTGGCGAGCGTTTTACCTGGCTTAATTGATTGGTTATTCATTCAAGCAAATTGGTCCGGCAACACACAGGCTGATTGTACAAATGATAATGGGGCTTGTTGGGTATTCGTTTCTGCTTGGATGCAGCAATTCTTATATGGAAGTTATCCTATAGAAGAACTGTGGCGAGTAAATACAGGTTTAGTAGCATTGATCTTGGTTATTGCTGCGCCATACGCATTGCCTAAACATCTGCGTAATACTGTGGGTGTACCATTATTTTTGGCTTATCCGTTTATTTGTGCGGCCTTATTAGATGGTCGGCTCTTTGGATTAGAATTTGTAAGCACAGATTATTGGGGTGGTTTTTCTCTTAATATTTTTCTAGCTGCTGCAAGCATCATTATTGCCTTTCCTTTGAGTTTCCTATGGGCTCTAGGACGTCGATCAGACATGCCTTTTATACGAAGTGTGTGTGTTGTATTGATCGAATTTTTCCGTGGTGTTCCGGTTCTCGCATTGTTCTTTATGGGATCAGTAATGCTTCCATTGTTTTTTCCTGAGGGAACGAACGTAGACAAGTTATTGCGTGTGTGGATTGTTCTAATTCTATTTATGTCAGGATATATGGCTGAAGTATTTAGAGGTGGGTTCCAGGCAATTCCACAAGGACAATATGAAGCCGCAGATTCACTAGGTCTAAGTTACTGGCAAAAAACACTGCTGATAATCTTTCCACAAGTAATTAAGGTTTCAATGCCAAACATCTTGGCAACGTTCATCATGCTATTCAAGAATACAACTTTCTTATTGATCATTGGTATTTTTGAATTGTTGAGTACAACACAAACCGCACTTACAAACTCAAATTGGTTAGGAGGGCATGCTCCTGAAGGGTATATATTTGTAGCTGTTGTATTTTGGGTGTGTTGTTTTGGTATGTCGATGATCAGTGCAAATATCGAGAAGAAACTAGATACGAGTCATAGGAATTAGAGGTTATTACACATGAGTGATAATACACAAGAAACAGTTCAGACCGCTTCTTCTGATGAACCGGTAATACAAATTAAAGATTTAAACAAGTGGTACGGAAATTTTCATGTACTGAAAAACATCAATTTAGATGTAAAGAAGGGCGAGAAGATAGTAATTTGTGGTCCTTCTGGTTCCGGTAAATCAACGATGATTCGTTGTATCAATCGCTTAGAAGAATTCCAACGCGGTTCTTTAGTGGTTAATGGAATTGAGATGATTGAAGATGTTAAGAATATCGAAACTATTCGTCGCGAAGTAGGGATGGTATTCCAGCACTTTAACCTGTTTCCGCATTTAACGATTCTAGAAAATCTCACCTTAGGGCCAATTTGGGTTCAGAAAAAGCCGAAAGAAGAAGCAGAAGCAACGGGAATGAAATACCTAGAGCGCGTTAAAATACCGGATCAGGCGAATAAATTCCCTGGACAGTTATCTGGTGGACAACAACAGCGTGTAGCGATTGCTAGGTCTCTATGTATGAACCCACAGATTATGTTGTTTGATGAGCCAACATCTGCGCTTGATCCAGAAATGATTAAAGAGGTTCTCGACGTGATGGTCGAGCTAGCTGATGAAGGGATGACGATGCTTTGTGTTACCCATGAAATGGGCTTCGCCAAAAAGGTTGCTGACCGAGTCATATTTATGGACGCGGGAGAAATCGTTGAACAGAATACGCCCGATGTATTCTTTGATCACCCTGAAACTGATCGCTTGCAGCTGTTCCTCAGTCAAATACTTGATCATTAAACTAAAAAGGCGGGGACTTGATCAGTTACCCGCCTTTTTAATGTTCTATGCTTTAATCGCTGCGTTCGTAGCTGCTGATTCCTCACTTCTTTTTCGTTCAAGAAGTTTCTTAGTTTGATGATCTAGAAACGTGCCTAGCGTATAAGTAATACCAAAAAGAACAGATAATGCAGCTAAAAGAAATGCGACATGTACATCAATAAACATGTTTAAAATATCCCTAATTAAATTTAAACGCCCTTTTAAAACGCTTGTTTGAATTTCGAAAAAGATAGTATACAAATTAACCATAAAGATCAACATTTAACCATTTGGTTAGTTTATACTTGAGATAATCTACCTTTCTAAAAGGGCTAGGTCCTCGAGAGAGTTTGCATTGTCAAAACAAGCAGAAGGGCCGGTTGCCCAAATAACCCCTTCATCTTCAAGCCACTTAATTAACTTAAAGTGCCGTGAACTAATCGCACGCATTACCGAACCAAGAGAGCGATTAGGTAGACAGCAATGTAATGGGTGCTTTTGATTGTTCTGTATTAAAGCGACGGGTTTTAAATCAGTCCCTGATTCAAGCTGCGTGATAATGTGGTTAGCAATAACGGTAAAGCATTCAGATGTAACAAGAGGCGTGTCGCAAGGTGAGATAAATAACACATCTGAACTTGAGTTAGATAGAAGCGCTTCAATACCTGCGAGGGGACCAAAGAATTCAGAATATCGATCACGACAGATTCTTTGAGAAATCTGTTTATATTGATCAAAATTACGATTACAGCTAATGATCGTCTGATGATCTTGAGCTAAAGGAGAGAGAAGTCTACTTGGGTAGCTTGCTAGAGGTTTACCAAGAAAATTCACTAGGCCTTTGTCTTCACTACCCATACGGAGTGATTGACCGCCTGACAGTACACCTGCATCACAGGATGTCCCTAAAGACGCAAGCTTTTGACGAATATCTTGGAGGTTAGGCATAATTTAAGAAAAAAAAAGCAGCTCATTGAGCTGCTTTATATTCAATAATTTACTACAGATTGCTATCAACAAAAGCTGTTAGTTGTGACTTAGAAAGTGCACCAACTTTAGTTGCATCAACGTTGCCATTCTTAAATAGCATAAGTGTTGGAATACCACGGATATTATACTTCGGTGGTGTTTGGTCGTTTTCGTCGATATTCAACTTACAGATTTTAACTTTACCTGCGTAGTCTTCAGCAATCTCTTCAAGAACCGGAGCGATCATTTTACAAGGACCACACCATTCGGCCCAGTAATCAACTAATACAGGAACATCAGAGTTTAATACTTCTTGCTCAAAAGAAGCATCTGTAACATTTAAAATACTATTGCTCATTATTAAACCTTAAAACGTAAATGACTGTGGGCTGCACTATTCTAATAGTCAGCCTTCACCTAAAATGCGTGAAGATAGTTCCAATATATAGCTTTAATTTTGGATTTCAAGGATGCCTACGGCTTTGGTAATACAACAATGACAATTGACAATAGAGAGATCGCAGCGATTGATCTTGGATCAAACAGTTTTCATATGGCTGTTGCTAGCGTAAAGCAAGGGGAAGTCCGCTTTACCGACCGTTTGGGTGAGAAAGTTCAATTAGCTGCTGGTATTAATAGCCAAGGTGCATTTGAGGCGGACACCATTGAACGCGCTCTTGCATGCATCGACCGTTTTTCTCAACGATTACACAATATCGACAAAAGTATGATTCAAGTCGTTGGAACTGATGCATTGAGAGTCGCAAAAAATGGTGGGAACTTTATAGCTAAAGCGGAACAAAAATTAGGTGCGCGCATAGAAATTATTTCGGGTTTAGAAGAAGCGCGTTTAATTTATTTAGGTGTCTCACATACATTGGCTGATGACGATGGCCGTAGATTAGTGATCGATATAGGTGGTGGATCGACGGAGTTCATAATTGGTGAACGATTTGAACCACTTGAACGCGCAAGTTTGCACATGGGTTGTGTCTCGTTTAGGGAGCGTTTTTTTAAAGACGGAAAAATAACAAAGATCGGTTTCCATAAAGCTGTTGTTCAAGCAGAGCGCGAAATCATGCCGATTAAGAAAATATATAAGAAGAAGGGTTGGGAGCAATGTGTTGGGGCTTCAGGCTCCATCAAAGCAATTTTTCAAGCGTTAGAAGCAGAAGATGGCATTCAGATAGAGCGACTATCCTATAAGCGATTGAAGACTTTACGAGATCAAATCATTGAACTTGGCCATATTGATAACCTTAACGAGCTAAATATAAAGAAAGAACGCTTAAGCATATTTCCAGCTGGTTTAGCGATCTTAATGGGAGCGTTCAAAGCACTCAAAATAAAAAAAATGGAGTATACACA
Source organism: Oleiphilus sp. HI0066 (assembly GCF_001635725.1). Lineage (NCBI taxonomy): Bacteria > Pseudomonadati > Pseudomonadota > Gammaproteobacteria > Oceanospirillales > Oleiphilaceae > Oleiphilus > Oleiphilus sp. HI0066. The sequence continues at coordinate 2,361 of NZ_LWFH01001600.1, read as the reverse complement.
AGGAGCTCTGCGCGAAGGTTTACTCTATGACATGCTTGGTAGACTTGATCATGAAGATGTTCGAGATAGAAGCATTAGCGCTTTACAACAACGCTATGGAGCAGACATCGCCCATGGTGACTATGTCGCAGACATTACTAAGGCGTTTTTTAGAAAAGCGAAGACAGATTGGCAGATAGATCACCCTCGATATGAGGGTTTACTAACTTGGGCATCAAAGTTATTCGAAATTGGTCTGGCTATCGCTCACAGCCAATATCATCGTCACGGCGCGTATTTAGTGGCGAACTCTGATCTGGCTGGTTTTTCGAAACGAAGCCAAGAAGAGTTAGCCTTACTTGTTAGAGCGCATAGAAGAAAAATTCCCTTAGAAGATTTTGAGCGTGTCGATGAGGCAATACTTAAATTGACGCTTTTATTTCGGATTGCTGTTTTATTCGCATCGGATCGAAAAGTAAGGTCTATCCCTTTTCATTTAGAAGTTAGCTCAAAATCTGTCCACTTAGCATTTAAAAAGGGCTGGCTAGAAAAGCATCCCCTTACCGTTGAAAACTTAGAAATTGAACGAAATTATTTAAGAAAAATCGGATTTGAACTAAGTTTTTGATAACCTTACGAGTTTTTATGATTGATACACAATAATGTTAGTTCTTGGCCTTGAAACCTCATGCGATGAAACCGGAATCGCTCTTTTTGACACGGACAAAGGTTTGCTTGCTGACGCTTTGTTTTCCCAAATTGATCTTCATGTTGATTACGGCGGTGTAGTCCCTGAATTAGCGTCTAGAGACCATATACGTAAAACACTTCCTCTGGTTGAGCAAGTGTTAAACGATGCGGGTAAAACCAAGAGCGATATTGATGCAATTGCCTATACCGCGGGCCCTGGTTTGATTGGTGCATTGTTAGTTGGATCAACGATAGCTGAAGCATTAGCTTTTGCACTCGATATTCCCAGCATCGGCGTGCACCATATGGAAGGCCACCTTCTAGCACCGATGCTTGAGGATACGCCTCCTGAATTTCCATTCGTTGGTTTACTTGTATCGGGTGGACATTCACAGTTAGTTGCAGTGAAGGGTATTGGCGAATACGAAATTTTAGGTGAATCGCTTGATGATGCAGCTGGTGAGGCATTTGATAAAGCTGCAAAAATGCTTGGCCTCGATTACCCTGGCGGTCCTCAAATCGCGAAGTTAGCATCTTTCGCTCGAGAAGAGCTCGGCGGAACGCCGTATCGTTTTCCTAGGCCAATGACAGATCGTCCAGGCTTAGAGTTCAGTTTTAGTGGTCTGAAAACGTTTACCCTCAATACAGTTAACAAGGCGAAACAAGCAGACTCTTTTGACGACAAAGAAAAAGCTAAGATTGCGTTAGCTTTTGAAGATGCTGTCGTGGATACCTTAATGATTAAATGTCGAAGAGCACTAGAGCAAACAGGCTTCAAACGTCTTGTGATTGCAGGGGGAGTTAGTGCCAATATTAATTTGAGAGAGACGATTAAAAAAATGGAAGTAACAATCGGCGCTTCCGTTTATTATGCTCGGCAAAAATACTGCACAGATAATGGTGCAATGATCGCTTATGCGGGTGCACAGCGATTGTTAGCGGGTCAGAAAAGTGACGGAACCGCTGTTGTTAAACCTCGTTGGCCTATGGATCAATTAGAGCCAGTTAATTAGTAAAAACTATGCAAGATAAAATTTTTATAGAGGGTTTAATGCTTGATGCTTCAGTTGGTATTTTCAACTGGGAAAAGCAGAAAAAGCAGCCTTTGGTAATAGATTGCGTACTCGATGTTGATTTACGACGAGCAGCGCTGAGCAATGATATTGTCGATACAGTCAGTTATGCCGAGGTTGCTCAACGAATAGAGGCCCTTGTAACAGAGCAGCACCATGACCTTGTCGAGTATTTAGCGGAGCGCATTATTAGCGATATATTCGAAGCTTTTGAGGTCTCTAAGATTAAACTAAAATTGGCGAAACCCGAAGCTGTAGCAAGTGCTCATCGCGTTGGTATTATTCTAGAGCGAACACGACCATAATGTCGCAGGTTTATCTGAGTTTAGGAAGCAACATTGAACGGGAAAAGAATATCCGTTCTTGCTTGAGATGTCTTGAGAGAAAATTTGGAGAGCTTACCGTATCTCCTGTTTATGAAAGTGAGCCGGTTGGATTTAAGGGGTCTAATTTTTTTAACTTGGTCGTTGGTATTACAACGACTCTGACTATCTCTGAATTAAATGATGTTCTTAAAGAAATAGAAGACCAGCATGGCAGATCTCGAGCAGGACCTAAATTTTCGTCTAGAACCTTAGACATTGATATCATCACATATAACGAGTTAGTTGGTATACAT
>NZ_LWFH01001599.1:0-717 GCF_001635725.1 Oleiphilus sp. HI0066 | reverse complement strand
GCATTGTTGATCGAGAATCCATGCTTTGGCTTGCGCATCAGCAATGGTTTCTTGAAGTAAATCATTCAGTAAGAATGTTTCTACGTCATGTTGTTCGAGCGTTTTTCTGAAGGTGTCGTGTTCTTCTCCGGCTTTGCCTAGGCGAAGAACATCATCAAAAAGTAGCTCATCGCAGTTGCTTGGTGTTAAACGCGATAAACTAAGCTGTGGTCGGTGAAGAATGACGCGACGAAGCCTTCCAATCTCTGAACCAACGTGTAATCTGCTCATAGCTTTCCTCCAACTTAGCGTAATAAATGGTTACGCAATTGATAAACAAAACTGTTTTCAACGAATCGCTACTAGCACACTTTATAAGTTGTTTTAATATCTAATTTCTTGCCCAATTGTTGAGTGAATGACTGCTATTTAAATAGGTCATTGCTTAGTAAATTTTTAGCAAGCGTCATTTGATAAGAGGCCGCATGTCGTGGTTGCTGATCCGTTTGTCGCTCTGAAGACTAAAACTGTCAACGAGAATTTCTTGCCAAATTGTGAATAATTGTCTTGGTTGCAATTATTAATTTACTAATATTTTTTAGTTGTCTACATGCTCCCATTGCGCCCATACAAATACAGGGACACTTGCCATTAATAATATGGTTCCCCAGTAAACAACCTCTGGCCCTGAACCAATAATCGCGCCAATTACATAGCTAAATGCAATGACCGTAATGC
>NZ_LWFH01001598.1:0-631 GCF_001635725.1 Oleiphilus sp. HI0066 | reverse complement strand
CATACCTGCCATTCGATCATCGAATTCGAGCGCCATGCGCAGTGCTCGACCGAAAGCTTTAAACACGGTTTCGATTTGGTGATGCGCATTCTTACCTTTCAAGTTGTCGATGTGCAGAGTCACCCACGCGTGGTTTACAAAGCCTTGGAAAAACTCATAAAACAGATCGCAATCAAAACCACCAACAGAGCCTTTTACAAATGGAACATCCATTTCGAGTCCAGGGCGGCCAGAGAAATCAATCACTACGCGCGACAATGCTTCATCAAGCGGCACGTATGCATGCCCATAACGACGAATGCCTTTTTTATCTCCGACAGCCTTAGCGAAAGCTTGTCCTAGAGTGATACCTAAATCTTCAACAGAGTGGTGATCATCGATATGTAAATCACCTTTCACACGCGCTTCAATGTCGATCAAACCATGGCGACAAATCTGATCCAACATGTGCTCTAAAAATGGCATACCGGTGTCGAACTTTGCTTCACCTGTACCATCAAGATTTATTGATACGCTAATTTGCGTCTCTAAGGTATTACGCTCTACTTGCGCTGTTCTGGCGCTCATGTATCACTCCAATTTCTGCATATTAAACAACTGACCAGGCATTTTTATCACACCTTTATCAGCA
>NZ_LWFH01001597.1:0-853 GCF_001635725.1 Oleiphilus sp. HI0066 | reverse complement strand
TCGGGCATTTCACCCTCGCCGTAAGTACTCGTTACAACAAGCAAGCGCTCAGTGGCAGACAGCATGTCTAGCGTTACATCGTCCATGTCGTAAACGGTAGGTGCTAAACCCTGAGAAAGTGCTAGCTCGGCAGCATCTTCCGCAACAGTTTCTGAGTTGCCAGTCTGGGTGCCAACGATAATAGATATCGCTTTTTGTGCGACTGGCGCAGATTGACTTGCACCTGCTTGCGCGCCATCGTTGTTGATCAATAAACGCGTATGTAGGCCAGCAAGAAAACCGCCCATCCACTGCTTTTGATCTTCGTTAAACGGCAAGTCCTGCGGTAAATAAGGTACACGCGTAGCGGCGTTTTCGCCCACTTGGTTTACGTCATTCACGATGTCGTTCATATTTCCTCCTACTCACCTCGAGATACTTCAAACGAGGCTTCGCACATTTCAATCGTTATTAAATTCTTTTCTTCAGAGTCTTAAGCTGCCTGTTGCATGACGCTCGCGATGGTCTGTAAATAATGTCTGGCTAAGGCTTCTTCCAACGGTGGAAACTCGGCCAACTCGGCTTTGTTTTGACGGTCACGTTCAATAATCCACACCGTTGTACCCCATGCACGGGTATCCCACACTTCACGCAACATCAGTGACTCTTTGTAATCACGTACGCGCTTATCAGCAAGCAAAGCTGCGAGTGCTTCGTTGCTGTAGGCCTCAAAAGATGCTTTTAAGTCTTTATGAATTTGCTCTACTAGCTTTCGGTCTTCGCTTTCAATTAAGTGACGCACCATTTCGTCGCTGGTTACACGTGTTGATTTCACTAAATCAGACTTGCTTGCTAGCTCTTTGGCGCGGCGCAA
>NZ_LWFH01001596.1:0-877 GCF_001635725.1 Oleiphilus sp. HI0066 | reverse complement strand
CTTAAATTTCGGATTAACTATGGATCAAAAAACATCCCCTTTTTCTCAACGCTGGGACTTTGCCGTTATTGGCGCTGGAATGGCAGGGGCTTTTATCGCAGGACGACTACAGGCTGAAGGCAAGTCAGTATTGATTATTGATAAAGCGCGAGGATCTGGGGGGAGGGTTTCCTCCAAACGTTTGAAGGCGGGCGAGATCGCTTTTGGCGTCGACTTAGGGTGTCAGTTTTTTGAAGTGAGCCACTCTTATTTTGAGGCCTATCTTTCTTCGAGGGAAGATGTCGTGATTGAATCTAGCAGGGCGATTGTTCGCGGACGTAATTCTTTGCTTACCCGTGGAGCGCTGGGCAGCGCGTCAACCTTGTTCGGAGCGCGAGTGCTCAGCGCAAGCCGGAACGAAAATCTTTGGACTGTCGAATTAGACGTAGCTTCTGAAAACAAAACACTTGAGGCCGACCATCTCATTTTGGCTACGCCGCCGATTCAAGCGNCGGAGATATTGGGGCGCGACCACCGGCTTTATTCATCAATGTCTGAGTCGCGTCACCACGCGCAGTGGGTCTCTGTTTTTGCGTTTGATAAGCGTGTTCTTGATGCTGAGACAGTAAAGATGCTAGAGAAAATTGGGTCAATCCAAAGTGACGTCATAGGGCTGGTGTCGGTTGAATCGCGTAAGCCAGATCGGAATATTGATGCTAGCCTGTTGGTTATGACGCTACACAGCTCTGAGTCATGGGCGGCTCGGAATCTCAATGTCAGTGCTTCAGATGTCGAAACGGTATTGCTAGAATCCTTGGCCGATGTCGTGGATCTGGACTCAGTTGTTTTGCGCAATGCTCTAGGAAAGGCGCATGTTCATCGATGGTTGTATGCTCGT
>NZ_LWFH01001595.1:0-981 GCF_001635725.1 Oleiphilus sp. HI0066 | reverse complement strand
CCCCAAGCATAATCAATCGCGACGTCTTTTAAGAAAGGAAATACTTTGTCCATGTTAGGGCGCAAAGCTGCAACAATGTCTTTAGGATCTCTTCCCGAGTACGTGCACAGACCGCCAAATAATAGGCGCTTGTCTGCACTTAAACGGTAATAGTCTAGGTCTATGCGTTGATCGCAAACAGCCATGTCTTGCGGAAGAATTTTATTACATAGTTCTTCGGATAGAGGCTCCGTTGCAATCACGTAACTTCCTGCGGGAAGTACCTGACCTTCGAGCTGTTTATTGAGTCCCGCGACATGTGCGTTGCCGCATATTACGAGCTTATCTGCGATCACTTCGCCAGCTTCGGTTGTAATTCGGTTACGCTTGCCGTACTCAATATTGGTAACCTTAGACTGTTCAAATATTTGAACTCCTAGCTCGTGTGCGGCATTCGCTTCACCACACACCAAATTTAAAGGATGAAGGTGTCCGCTGCCCATATCAATGAGTCCACCGATATAAGTCGTTGAGCCAACCACTTCATGCATTTCGTCTTTTTCTAACAGGCGTGTTTCATGTGGATAACCAATTTTATCTAGCCACGCTTTGTGCTCTTTAAAGTCTTCTACATGTCGAGGTTTATGCGCCAAATCGCAATAGCCCATCTTTAAATCGCAATCAATGTTGTACTTTTTAACGCGCTCTCTGACGATATTAACGGACTCAAATCCCATGTCTTCAATGGCCTTTACACCCTCTTCTCCTAGGGCTTTCGCAAAAGGCTCAATACCATGAACAACACCTTGGATGAGTTGTCCACCATTGCGTCCTGAAGCTCCCCATCCGATGCGATATGCTTCGAGCAATACAACTTTGAACCCTCTTTCAGCAAGTTCAAGAGCGGTATTTACACCGCTAAATCCACCGCCAATGACGCATACCTGTGTGTCGAGGCTTTTCGTTAGTGATGGGTAACGCATCGGGTATTTCGACGTCGCC
>NZ_LWFH01001594.1:0-709 GCF_001635725.1 Oleiphilus sp. HI0066 | reverse complement strand
ATGTGGATAGCGATGTCGCACTTCTGGGTCGAGCTCAACTTCAGTTAGCGCGTCGATGATCATTTGCTCTCGCTCAGATTCCGAGCCAATGCCGTGAATATCAAGGCCCTCAGCAATGATCTGGCCAATCGACATTCGGGGGCTTAGGCTTCCAAATGGGTCTTGAAAAACGATTTGAATTTCACGACGAAAAGGACGGAACTGGCTTTGGTTTAACTGGTCAATTCGTTTTCCGTTGAAGGTGATTGAACCCGTGCAATCGAGCAACTTTAGTATCGCCATTCCAGTCGTAGTTTTGCCGCTGCCACTTTCGCCAACAATACCTAGTGTTTCACCTTTTCTTAATGACAGGTCCATTTGCTTTACAGCCTGAAAGCTGCGTGTCGGTTTGCCGAAAACATTACGTCTAAGAATAAAATCAACACTTAGCTGTTCTGTTTGAAGAATCGTATCGGAATTCTCTTCGACGGGGTATGGAGAGCCGCTTGGTTCTGAGTTAATTAGCGTTTGCGTGTATTCTTCTGTAGGGGAGTTGAATATTGCTTCGGCATTGCCATGCTCTACAACGTGCCCATATCGCATAACGCATACGTGATCTGCATATTGTCTGACGACATTGAGATCATGCGAAATGAGAATGATGGCCATATCTAGTTTTGTCTGTAGATCAGCGATTAGCTCTAAAACCTGCTTTTGAACCGTTACATCT
>NZ_LWFH01001593.1:0-1002 GCF_001635725.1 Oleiphilus sp. HI0066 | reverse complement strand
CGAGGAATCGCGTCACGCGGTAGAGTAATATTTAGCGAAATCTCTGATAAAAATAAGAAAATGTTATGTATGAACGATACATATTGCCTCACCTAATTAATTGCGCCTGCGGTTCGCCTCAGATCATGAAGCTCCGAAGCCAAATCGTGCCGAAGTGTTCTGGACGCGTCTTGGAAGTTGGTGCAGGTTCCGCCATTAATCTACAATTTTATGACCCAAAAATTGTTGAGTTTGTTTGGGGGCTAGAACCTTCAATAGGAATGCGTAATAAGGCTAAGAGTAACGTAGTCCAGAGCGGAATTGACTGGCGATGGCTAGACTTGCCTGGCGAGCAAATTCCTTTGGATGATGAAAGTGTTGATACAGTTCTTCTTACTTTTACCTTGTGCACCATTGTGGATACGAGGACAGCACTTGCACAGATGCGGCGCGTATTGAAACCAAATGGCAAGCTGCTTTTCTGTGAGCACGGTCTTTCTGCAGATCTAAACGTTCAAAAGTGGCAAAACAGAATTAATCCCCTTTGGTCTAGGTTAGCCGGCGGCTGTCAGCTTAATCGCTCTATTGATCTTCTGATTAGTGATGCGGGTTTTCAAATAAGTGAGCTTTCTAAAATAAACGTTCCTAAAACGCCGTCTTTCGCGGGTTTCGTCTATATGGGTGAAGCTTCTGTTTCATAACTGAAGTCGGCACGAAATTTGTTTGTTTTTTGAGCTGTCCACATTTGTTGCCGCTGTAAAGTTTTTGTAAAGATTATTGTGCAATGTGGCCACATGTAGCCGTATTGAATGTTCGTCACATCAATCGGAGTTTAGATCGTTGAGAATACGAGGCAGCTAGGGAGTAGTCAGCGTATAACAATAATTTGAGCGGGAAGAGCTCTATAAATATAAGGGAGTAAGCGATGCTAGATAAAAGCTTGGTATCGGGTAAGGCATTTCGTGACGACAAGAATTTTCCACATGGATTTTAGTCGCAGTGGGAATTTTTCTCGTAATGAGT
>NZ_LWFH01001592.1:0-1771 GCF_001635725.1 Oleiphilus sp. HI0066 | reverse complement strand
GTAATAAATATTCCGATCATTAAATATTCGGTTGATTGGTGGAATACACTGCATCAACCCGCAACGTTTACGTTAACAGAGAAACCCGCAATGCCGGCTGAGATGTGGTTGCCACTATTAATTATGGTGATTGGCATTTACTGTTTTTTTACGGCCTTGGTTCTCGTACGTATGCAGGCAGAAATCGTTCAACGAGAGCTTAAAACGCGTTGGGTCCATAAGCTATTGAATATCGAAGGTGAGCGGAGCAATGGCTGAATATTTTGAGATGGGCCACCATACTTTTTATGTTTGGTTATCTTACGGCGTATCGTTCGCCTTATTTTTTGGTTTAGCGTTTTTCTGTTTTGACGGGAGAGCAAAGGCTAAAACCACCACTGAAAAAAGAATTCGTCGTCTATTGAAACAAAAGAGAGAGTCAAAGTAGTGCATCCGAAGCGTAAGCAGCGATTGCTGATTATCTGTTTTCTAGTCTGTGGTCTTAGTGTTGCGATAGGGCTCGCTTTGTACGCACTGAGCGAGAATATAAATCTATTCTATAACCCGACGGAGATTTCCGAAGGTAAAGCTCCTGAAGGGGTGAAAATTCGCGCTGGTGGAATGGTTCGTGAAAGTTCAGTATCTCGTAGCGAAGATGATCTTACCGTTAAATTTGTTTTGACTGACTTCGTTGCCGATGTCGAAGTCAATTACACGGGCATACTGCCGGATCTATTTAGAGAAGGGCAAGGTATTGTCGCTTTAGGGCGGATTAATAATGAGGGTGTTCTCATTGCAGACGAAGTGCTTGCCAAGCATGACGAGAATTACATGCCTCCAGAAGTTGCAGAGGCACTCGAAAAGTCTGGGCATAAAGGTTACGGCGATCAATACACTTCAGATAAGGAATACTAAATGCTACCAGAGCTGGGTCATTTCGCACTGATAATAGGCTTATTGTGTGCCTGTCTACAAAGCATTACACCACTTTATGGTGTAGCGAAAAATTCCCCCGTATGGATGGAAACAGGGCGATCGTTAGCATTCGGCCAATTTTTCTTTATCTTTGTCGCTTTTTTAATCCTTGCAAACGCTTTTGTTCAAGATGACTTTAGCGTTAAGTATGTGGCTGGCCACTCCAATACGCTATTGCCTGTGTACTATAAGATCAGTGCTGTATGGGGTGGGCACGAAGGCTCACTATTGCTTTGGGCTCTTACCTTGGCAGGTTGGACAATAGCGGTTGCCATATTCAGTAAACAATTGCCACGCGAGATGCTTGCTAGAGTGCTTGCCGTGATGGGCATGATTAGTATTGGATTCTTGCTATTTATTTTACTGACGTCTAATCCGTTTGATCGTTTGCTTCCAAACACACCGCTAGAAGGAAGCGACCTCAACCCGTTGCTTCAAGACTTTGGTTTGATCGTGCATCCGCCAATGTTGTACATGGGATATGTGGGCTTCTCTGTGGCCTTTGCTTTTGCTATAGCGGCTCTACTGGGTGGCAGTCTTGATAGCGCTTGGGCAAGGTGGTCTCGACCTTGGACTATTGTTGCGTGGGCATTCTTAACGCTTGGTATCGCACTGGGAAGTTGGTGGGCATACTATGAATTAGGCTGGGGCGGTTGGTGGTTCTGGGACCCAGTAGAAAATGCTTCATTTATGCCTTGGTTAGTCGGCACAGCTCTGATGCACTCTCTTGCGGTGACTGAGAAACGCGGTGCCTTCAAAAGTTGGACCGTGTTCTTGGCAATCATTGCGTTTTCCTTGAGCCTGCTGGGTACATTCC
>NZ_LWFH01001591.1:0-1163 GCF_001635725.1 Oleiphilus sp. HI0066 | reverse complement strand
TTGTGATAGTCCTGAAGATCTTTATTATTCGGCATAAGCGACAACGCGAAATCTAAATTAGATAGTGTGTACTCATGGGCGCAATAAATTTGCGTTTCGGCAGGAAGGTTTTGCAGCTTTCTAAGTGAGTCGTGCATTTGTTTGGCGGTGCCTTCGAATAAGCGGCCACACCCAGCTGAAAACAAAGTGTCACCACAAAATAGATGCGTACTTTCTTCATTGGACAGAACGAACGCTATGTGATCAAGAGTATGCCCCGGAACGTCAATAACCGAGAAAGAGTTTCCGCCGGCAATTACCGAATCTCCTTCTCTGACTTGTTCCTTGATACCACCGAAGCGTGATTCTGGACTGCCTATAACGCGGAGATTTGGGAAGTTTGTCCCAAGCGTTTGTATTCCTCCTACATGGTCGGGGTGATGATGCGTTACAAGTGCGGCTTCAAGATCCAAATTATTATCTTCTAAAAATCTTAGTACTGGCGTNGCATCACCAGGATCAACAATAACCGCTGTCGAATCGTCATGGATACACCAAATGTAGTTATCTCGAAATGCCGAAATCGTTGAAATGGTACAATGAGCCATGTTAAACCGCCGTAGTTCTGTGATTACTTTAAGCTACGATAGTATACTGAGTTGTGCTGCAAGCAATACTTAAGCTTCATACATGAATTGAGGACGCGTTTTGACCATAGATGTTAGAACAGATGATGACGATTCTTTGAAAAAAATTGCCCATTATCAGTATGTTCAAAAACAATTAGAAGGCTGGTTCCAAACTAGCGCCGGACGTGAATTGCTGGCCGACCAGCGGCGTTGTATAAACGGCCTGATTGAAAGGAATGTTGGTGTTCATCAGGCTGAATTGTGTGTATCTCACCGCATACCTGTTGGAAATGCGAGCGGCTTAGGTCATCGGTTTTATGTCGTTCCGAACTATGAAGTAGAAATGCCTAACAACACCTTGGTTTGTCAGACAACAGACATTGCATTGCCGCATGACAGTGCTGACTTAGTGATCATGCATCACGCTTTGGATTTCAGTCCTTCTCCTCATCAAACTTTGCGCGAAACCTCTCGTATCTTAAAGTCCAACGGGACTTTGGTTTTAATTGGGTTCAATCCACTGAGTTTGTGGGGTTTGGCTAAATTAGCCAATAG
>NZ_LWFH01001590.1:0-1039 GCF_001635725.1 Oleiphilus sp. HI0066 | reverse complement strand
CACAATCTGATAATCGCTTCACCTTGGCTTATTCAAAAGTCCTAAGAGCACTACTTAAAAGACCGCTCTTAACGCTGTTAGGTAATATCTCTATCGTCGTCGCAATCATGATTGCTTATGGCAGTTTTGGCAAAGGTGTCGAGTTTTTCCCTGACGTAGAACCGGATAACGCAAAAGTTCTGGTATCGGCACGCGGAGATCTCTCAATCTATGAAAAAGATGCGCTGTTGAAGGAGGTTGAACGCAATTTCTTCAATATGCCAGAACTCAAGTCTGTCTATGCGAGATCCTTTAATCGAGCACAAGATCAAATGGCAGAAGACGTCATTGGCTCTGTGGATTTCCAGTTTATTCCATGGGACGAAAGACGCACCGCGAGTGTCATTCTTGCTGAAATGGCTGAAAAAACCAAAGATATTCCTGGTGTAAAACTAGAGTTTCGTAAAGCTGATAACGGCCCTTCAGGCGGTAAAGCGATTCAAATTCAGGTATCAGCAATTTACCCAGAGCATATCGATCAAACGATCGAAATACTGCGCTCGCATATGGCGAAACTAGGTGGCTTCAAAGATATTGAAGATGACCGCGCGCTGCCTGGCATAGAATGGCAAATGGAAGTTAATCGCGAAGGCGCTGCTCGCGCAGGCGCAGATATCGTATTAATTGGTACCGCCATCCAGCTTCTTACTAATGGCGTTAAGGTTGCAGAATATCGTCCAGATGACACTGATGAAGAAGTCGATATCAACATCCGCTTCCCATCTCAGAAACGAACACTAGAAGCTTTGCAGAGCCTTCGTATTCAAACCAATGTGGGAATGGTTCCACTTGGGAACTTTGTACACTTAAAACCTGCTCCAAAAACCGGCACAATCAAACGTGCAGATAGCCGCCGTGCGGTTCTTTTGCAGTCTGAAGTGGAAGAAGGACTTCTGCCGACAGATAAGATCCAAGAACTCTTTGCCTCAATTGAGGGAGAGTCTTTTCAACCTGACGTACGTTTCAAGTTAAAAGGTGAACAGCAAGACCAACAAGAAAC
>NZ_LWFH01001589.1:0-1069 GCF_001635725.1 Oleiphilus sp. HI0066 | reverse complement strand
TATTTACATGGTCATGCGAATATTATTACGGGTCTCGAGTCAGAGATGGAAGGGAAAGACATGGGCGACATATTTTCCGCTGAAGTGCCTGCAGCAAAAGCATACGGCACACGCCATGAAAACGCAGTACAAAGAGTCCTTATTAAACATTTAATGGGAGACAAGAAACAGTTAGCGCGATTAAAACCGGGGATGACGGTTGGCATCAATACTGAACAAGGTGCTCGCCAGGCCACGGTTGTTAAAGCAGGCAAGTTCAATGTCGATGTTGATACGAACCACCCTCTCGCAGGCAAAGATCTGACGTTTGATATTGAAATCATTTCTATTAGAGAAGCTACAAAAGAAGAAATATCACATGGTCACGCGCATGGTGTAGGCGGCCATCACCATTAACAAGCCCTAATGTTGCGACTCTGGAAGATCCTCTGCAAAAGCCTTAAGGTTTTGGGTCTCAAAGAAAATGTCTGCCCGTCTACTGTTCAGGCTGACATCAAATGAATGGAAACAGAACTATGAACATAAAAAAAATCGCTTTGCCTTTACTAACTGCGAGTCTTATTGGAATGAGTCCAGTTACACTAGCTGAAGACGGCGCTGCTAAGTTTGAAAGTAAAGAAGCAAAAGTCAGTTATGCCTTTGGTGTGATGTTTGGTCAGCGCATGCGCAACGAACTCAAAGATATCGATTTAGATCAGTTCGCAAATGGTCTGAAAAGTGCGTTTAACGATGAACCTCAATTGCTTACTGATGACGAGATAGCTCAAACCTTGAGTGAATATCAGCGTGAGATGCAAGAAAAGCAAATTGCTGAACTACAAAAACTTAGTGAAGCGAATAAAATTGTTGGCGAAGAGTTCTTGAGCGCAAACAAAGATAAAGAAGGCGTAGTGACGCTAGAAAGCGGTTTGCAGTACAAAGTTCTTACTGAAGGCAAAGGCCCTCAACCTGCAGCAACAGATACTGTAACAGTGCATTACACCGGCAGCCTTATTAGTGGCGAAGTATTTGATAGCTCTGTTAGTCGAGGTGAACCAGCAACATTCCCGTTAAATGGCGTGATCGCAGG
>NZ_LWFH01001588.1:0-502 GCF_001635725.1 Oleiphilus sp. HI0066 | reverse complement strand
CGAAGCTATAAAATCAGACAAAGGTTGGGGGATTGGTGCGATGACGCATAGCCGTCAAACGCAGCAAGATTTTTTTCAAAATATGCCTGAGTCAATCACCTTGTTGTACAGTCATCAAGATCAAGTCGTGTGTCTGCCGCCGACTGCGGTGCGTCTTTACGGGAGTGATTTTTGCCCAAATGCTGCATTTTGCATTCCGGGTAGGGTGTTAGGGTTTCAAGGGCATCCAGAATTTACGGTTGATTATAGTCAGCAACTGATGTCGTTAAGAGAGTCTTTATATCCGCCTGATTTATACAAGCAGGCTATGGCTTCGCTTCAGAAAACGACGGATGAGCGTTTAGTGAGTACATGGATAACAATGTTTTTGACGAATACGGCGAGTAATAAGTAATGGCTAGATTTTCAAATTTTGGCAACAAATTAGGTGGTGAATCGGGTATTACAGGATTAATGGAAGACCTTGGGAACGCTTTAAATTCTGGGTCTGATATGATCATGA
>NZ_LWFH01001587.1:0-741 GCF_001635725.1 Oleiphilus sp. HI0066 | reverse complement strand
CGGCGATTATCCTTATTACGGCGGTGTAGAGCTGTTTGCAACGAGCTCGGAGTTAGTGAGTGCAGATGATCTAGACAACACAGTTGCCTTTTTTGTCGAAGAAGAAGGTTTGGGTACTCTGGAGAATCAGCGCCGAATCACTTTTGAAGACGCGGGTCATGGTAAGCGCATATACATGGGTGTTTCACCTCATGTCGATTGGGACTGGGAGTGGGGTTATATCGACTTTGGTAAGACACACGGTGGCTATCAAGGTGATTCTTCATCAACGTCTTTAGATATGCGCATGGATGTAAAATCTGAGGGTTGGTTTTTACATGTTCAATATTCACCTCAAATTGCTGACAAGTGGGAAGCTAATATAAAGCTTGGCGTTTTACGCTGGGATGGTGAACGCTATAGCCGCCTCGTGACTGAAAATAATCTTCCTTTTGAAAAGTTCGAAACGGTCGCAGGTATCGATCAGTATTATGGCGTTGGCGTTATGTATGAGTTGAACGAACGCTGGAAACTGCGTGGCGATATTAACCGTTACACGTTTGGAGACGACCTAATAGACACCGTCGGCATCACTGCGCAATTTTGGTTTAGTGGTCGCCTAATCAATAACATCTTCGATTACTAATTCTAGTGATCGAACTCTCAAGCGCTAACTGATTGTTGGCGCTTGAAATTCAAAACCTTGCTTTTCTAACAACTTCGAGAAGTGAATTAACTGATTTTCGCTATGATGTGATGCTG
>NZ_LWFH01001586.1:0-1039 GCF_001635725.1 Oleiphilus sp. HI0066 | reverse complement strand
TATAGCTCGCCATTGTTATAATTATCCTTTTGAAAACAGCCGCAATTGAGTGATGTAACAATACGAATTTATTCTTTTTTTTCAATCTCAACTTATTACTTGTGTGAAATTGACGATTGCGTTCACAAATCCACAATACAAATCGCTATGCTAAATCCAACGTTCAATATCGATAACAGGAATCAAGGATGACAGATAAACAAGCGGCCTATGATCTCTTCATCATTGGAGGCGGCATCAATGGGTGCGGCGTGGCGAATGATGCTGCGGGACGAGGTTTAAAGGTATATCTATGCGAACAGAACGATCTAGCTTCAGGAACGTCATCAGCGAGTAGTAAACTGATTCACGGTGGATTGCGTTACTTAGAGCATTACGAGTTCCGCCTCGTGCGAGAAGCCCTCGCTGAACGAGAGGTACTTTTAAATATCGCACCTCATCTCGTCGAACCGCTTAAGTTTGTGCTTCCACACCGTCCTCATCTGCGCCCTGCTTGGCTGATTCGTTGCGGTCTTTTCTTATATGACCATTTAAGCAAGCGAAATAGTTTACCGAGTGCGACATCTATAGATTTGGGAACAGAAAAAGGGCTTAAGGCTTCCATAAAAAGAGGTTTTGAATACTACGATTGCTGGGTAGATGACGCCAGATTAGTCATCACAAACGCAATCCAAGCAAAGCAAAACGGCGCGGTCATTTCTACCAATATGGAATGCCTTGGCGCAACCTATAATGAACGCGAAAGACTTTGGCATATACGCTGCCTAAATAAACTGACTAATGAAACGGTCGATGTTTCGGCACGCCATATAGTCAACGCAGCAGGACCGTGGTTAAGCAAAATCTTTGAACAAAAAGTCTCTCAACTCAAACCAAGTAAACAAATTCGACTGATAAAGGGCAGCCACATCGTTGTTCCTCGAGTTCCAAATGGTGACTCTGCATATATATTACAGAACGAAGATAAACGAATAGTTTTTGTACTGCCATACCAAACAAATTACTCGATTATCGGAACGACTGATCAGGAGTATCTAGG
>NZ_LWFH01001585.1:0-831 GCF_001635725.1 Oleiphilus sp. HI0066 | reverse complement strand
GAGGATCTTCTTGGCAGCAAGCGGATGTTCCTGTATCTGTTTTACTCACTGCTGTTGATTTTGTCTCGTCGGATAAAGGGTGGGCAGTTGGTCATGGCGGAGTCATTCTGCATTCAAATGACGGTGGTTTAAGCTGGGTGAAACAGTTTGATGGTAACCAAGCTAATCAATCCATCATAGAGCAAGCCGAAGCTTACATCGCTGAGTTAGAGTTTGAATTAGATGAAAGTGGTGGCTCAGACGAAGATCTCGAGTATGAACTTGAAGATGCTCAATATGCGCTCGAGGATGCTGAACTTGATGCTGAAATTGGTGCGTCAAAGCCTTTCTTAGATGTTGCATTTTTGACTGACACGCATGGTTTTGCAGTGGGTGCTTATGGGTTTTTGTTCGAAACGACAGATGGTGGTCGCACATGGGAAAATGCCGGCGACCGTCTGGATAACTTAGATCGTTTTCATTTGAACGCGATTAAGGTTCTTGAAGGTGGCAATTTGATCATTGCAGGTGAAGCGGGTGTGTTGTTTACCTCAAGTGATAAAGGTCAATCTTGGGATACGGTAAATAGTCCGTATGAAGGTTCGTTTTTCGGTGTTTTGCCTCTCAAGGATAAAAACAGCGCCTTGGTATTTGGTCTCCGTGGAAACTTGTTTAAGACCGTCAATGCTGGTCGCTCGTGGTCAAAAGTTGATTCGGGCACAGAAAGTTCACTGATGGGCGGTGCGTTAGATGGTAATAAGCAAATTAGCATTACTGGTAATGCAGGGACTGTGATAGTCAGCAATGATGGCGGTGAAACATTCTCTTCGTATTCCCGCGCAGATCGTTTAG
>NZ_LWFH01001584.1:0-1129 GCF_001635725.1 Oleiphilus sp. HI0066 | reverse complement strand
ACCCAAGCGAATGACTCCGCCAGTATTACTAGTACGGATAACAATACGGCTAAACTCATCCGCCCCATAAGCCTGACCACTTGAGCGAAGCAATATGTCGCCGCCTACTGTTTTAATTGCTCCAGCAGACAAATCGAGTGAGGCCTCTCGTATACGCGAAGCGATTTCTTCAAGAGTAATGCCGTAACGCTCTATTACTTGCTCACGCACGTAGATAGACACTTCATAATCGCGCACACCATCAAGCTCAACTTGGCTTACGCCAGTAATTGCAAGCAAGTCGTCCCGAATACTAATTGCTTCTTGTCGCAATTCACGCTCGGCAAGATCACCGTATACAGCCAAGCCAATGACTTCGCGTTGACGTTTCACCAAGGAGACAATAGGGCGTTCCGCATCAGCGGGTAAGTTATTGACACTATCAATACGGTTTTTAACCTCAGCTAATAGCGTTTGCGGATCATATCGCTCATCGACTTCAATATTGACCTGAGCCACTCCCTCAGTCGAGCGACTCGACAATGCGGCGATACCTTCGAGATCATCAACCGCTTGCTCTAGTTTGGTTGAGACAGAGCTTTCAATATCTTTTGGCAATGCCCCAGGCACGGCTACGCTAGCCTGAATAATTCGAGGTTCTATGCTAGGAAATACTTCAAGAGGAATATTTAGTTTTAAAGAGCCCAATCCAATCAGAACGATTGTGAGCATCAATAAGTTTGCTGCGACACTATTGCGCGCGAACCAAGCAATCATTCAGCAACCTTTATCAACGTACCAGATGAAAGTTGCCCTAATGCCGTAGTGATTAACATGTCACCTGCTTTAAGTCCCTCGCCGATCACTGAATACGTATCGTCTTGATGAATAACCTTCACAGTGCGGCGCTCAAGCTGATCTAATGAATCGCCTGTTGCTAGGTACACATATTCATTTTGATATATAAGTGAATTGGGAATGACGATAATGTCGCGCAGTACCTGGCCTGTAATTGTCGCAGACACATATTGATCAGGGAGCAGCGCAAGGCGCTCTTGAGTTTGATCAAAGGGAGAGTCTACTCTAGCGACGAGCGTAACCTGCTGAGTTTGCGTATCAACACCAGCCTCTAATCTCTGGAATGTCGCAG
>NZ_LWFH01001583.1:0-1032 GCF_001635725.1 Oleiphilus sp. HI0066 | reverse complement strand
GCAAGGAATACTATACCAGCAGACCACTCTCTCAACTCGATCATGTTTAGCCCCAATACGATTAACTAAGATACTCAGTCTTAATCTCTTCGACTTTCGACAGCATCTCAACATCTAATTCTGCTTCGTTCAAACGGCCAATGATGTTTGAAAGGACACGTTTCTCGTTGTCATCAACCACCCCATCCTTCAAAGCAATTGCTAGAATTTGGTTGATCTCATTCACATCTAATTTTCCGTCATCTGCAAAGCAGTTAATCGAGTGGAAAGTCATTTCTAAATAATCTCTGTTTTCACTCATGCTCTTTCTCCTTCAGTGAGTTTTAATCCAAGTTTGTGATTAGATATTGCTTAATTTGTTCTCTCTCAGGATGCTGATCTAGCCATTGCTTAAAGGTATCCAGTTGAGCGAAATCATTCGCTCCCAGGAGATTCGCGTAACGCTTTTTATGTAGCTTTTCTTGTCTTTCAATGCGGATGTTTCTCTGCCAAGCATCGGTAAATATCTTAGGTAGTTTGTCTGCCATATCTAGCGTCTTGAGAAGCTGCCATTCACCTTTATCCAGCCACGCTTCATCACACCCGTTGCACATATCAAGTCGATTTACGGATTCTGTTCCTATCTGGAATTTGGTCATAAATTTCGAACACTTCGGGCATACTTGAGCTACGTTGTTGTCCTCAGCCTCTGCAACCTCAACAGTGCTTACGACTTCGCAAGTTTGTGACTGCTGATCAGCCCAAAATCGATAGTTCATTAGTGAAATTAAAGCGCCATCACATTTTGTACAGGCGCCTACAATCAAACCCGGTTCAAGCTCTCTGGGTTCAAGTTCGTATCCTTTGCATTGTGGGCATTTCATATTTATTCCCTTTATTTTTTTGCTCGCTGCTTAGCTAAGACTAATTCTCGGGCATACAGCAATGTTTATAGCGCTTCCCACTACCACATGGGCAAGGTGACTTTTTCTTTGGTTTAATATCGTCAGCAATACGCATTACATCCTGCTGATAGAAATTCGACAACGCCGC
>NZ_LWFH01001582.1:0-972 GCF_001635725.1 Oleiphilus sp. HI0066 | reverse complement strand
GTTGTCTTTCATATCAGCTGCGTTCGCAGAATCGACACCCAAGAACTCAGCTTCGATCATTGCTACCAAAGACCACTTAGCGATGTTGAACCACTCGTCATCACCCTGACGAACAACTGGACCTAGAGGTTCCTTAGAGATAACTTCTGGAAGAACCATTGCTGAATCTGGATCCTTCAAACCAATACGAATTGCGTATAACTGCGATTGGTCAGAAGTAAGAACATCACAACGACCACTTTCAAAACCAGCACGTGTTTGATCTGAAGTATCAAATGTTACAGCAGTATATTTCATACCGTTTGCACGGAAATAATCTGCTAAGTTCAACTCAGTTGTTGTACCAGCTTGAATACAAGCCGCAGCACCATCTAACTCAAGAGCACTTTTAACACCAAGCTTTTTCGACACCATGAAACCTTGACCGTCGTAGTAGTTAACGCCTGCAAAGTTTAATCCCAGAGAGGTGTCACGAGTGTGTGTCCATGTAGTGTTACGAGATAAGATATCAATCTCACCAGACTGAAGCGCTGTAAAACGCTCTTTAGCAGTTAAAGGCTTGTATTGAACCTTAGATGCATCGCCTAAAACAGCTGCTGCAACAGCTTTACAGACGTCGACATCTAGACCACTCCATTCACCCTTTTCGTCTTTCTGAGAAAATCCAGCAAGACCAGTACTCACACCACAAGAAAGCATTCCGCGTTTTTTAACGTCTTCAAGCGTTCCTGCATTTGCACCAAAAGATAAGCCTACTGCAAGACCTGCAGCGACCAATGAAGAGAATTTCAACATTCGTGTTCTCCTAAGTTTTGTTTTCTTCCAAAAAGGATTTCGCAGCGCACCTAAGCAACAACAGAAAGCTGACACATGCACTGATGTGAGCTCTATATACAAAATTGATGCCACCACGATTCGCATTATTATTGTTCGCCCGAAAGTTCGGACATTTCAGCGTCATCATTAGCGACG
>NZ_LWFH01001581.1:0-1789 GCF_001635725.1 Oleiphilus sp. HI0066 | reverse complement strand
AACTCAAGGCAGTAAACTGAATATCAGTAGAGTTTTTGCGCTGCTGGTATTGATAGCCTGCTTCGCCTAATAAGGTCAAGAATCCAACATCAGTACCTTTATTGTTCGATTGGCGAAGCTTACCTTTGATAATGCGAGCTAACCTTCCAACCGAAACATTTTTCGAATTTGGTACCGCTTGCTTGTAAGTTGCTAAGGCTTGTTGAGCCAGATCATCCGCAGATGACTGGTAGTGCATGCCCTTACCAATAAAAACACCAAGCTGTAACAAGAAAGCAATACATGCAACGCCTGCAACCCATGCCCATTGGCGCAATTGACCTGAACCCTCTTGGACGATTTTAAGCTCACCTTGGCATAGATCAATCTCTGGCGCACCCGCGTGAAAATAAGACTCTACCAATAAGTCTAAACTCGATATCGACAAGGCTTCGATATCGATATCACACCCTGGATATTGCTCTAACTCAGCCAATAAAATCTTATGATCGGCCTCATTCGCGTTGTGATCGTACACCTTAATTTTGATCGTTTCAGCGCTTTCGTCATCTGGACCAAGCAACAAAGTATCCATGTAGGGAACTAGATTTTGTGCTCGAACACGCACGGCACACTGTTTAGCGTTGACGATAGCGGTATCACCTTCGAGGCTGATAACAATATCAGCTTCAGATGAAACCAGCATCTCAGCGTCTATATACGATGCACTTAGTTGAACGTCCGGCTTAGCCTCAAGAACATCATCGTGAAACCCAATAAACAACGACTTCTCGACGCAACGCACAGGCGTACCCGTCTTACTGTTATTTTTACCTAATGCAAAATGCAGTAATTCGATATCTGTTGCTAGCTTATCTTCGATTGCGAATGCTATGGCTTGCTGGGCGTAACGGGCGTTCTTAGATGGAAGGTCAACGTTCGTACTGAAGCTCAAATTGCTCGGCCATACCAACACAGCCTTAACGCCTTCTGCTCCGTTTTGCATCAAGACTTGTTGCAAGTCATCTGTTGAAATAGCTGAGCCACCGCCGACTTTCACGCCACTCAAATCATAAAGACGCCAGTCATACCGCGCATCATTGGGTGAATAGGGTTCAACAGGTAAAAGAAAAACTTTATGTGCCATTATTATTGTGTACTCGTTTGCGAACCAGACTTAGTTATAAGGTACTTCTGGCCTTGATCACGTTGAATTAAGGTTACACTACCATCTTCTTGAGCGCGATAGAGAATTGAACGCAATCGAACTTTTCTCTCATCCAGCGTTATGCGTGTCGCTAGTTCATAAAAACTTGATGCGACACCTAAATAGGTTTGGTCTAATTTAAGTCCCTTTAAATCAGGTTCTTGAGCAAATTCTTGGATGTTTACCCAAGGCGTTTCGTCTGATTTTGACGCGAGACTCTCGGCTACCTCATCGGGCAAATTCTCAATGAGGCTTTGAAGTACTTCTGGGCTCGCCGTATTAACATTGATGGGCGCTCGACCTTGAGGGAGAGTCGATACGAAAGGCAGTAATACTTCATACGCTCCCTGGTTCACCCCCTCAATCAACAACATTTCGCTTGGATGCACGAACACCTGCCCTCCAGTGCGATAAGGCACATCCTTCGATAGATACTCTCCATCTTCATAGCCCTCAATACCGGTCGCATCTTGATTTTCATCTATCCAATCTTGAAAACGCTCTACCTTTACATCATCAAGGGAGAGTCTGTTAAGCAAACGCTTAAACCGATCAGCCATTATTTGATTCGCCACACCATCAACATAAACAAGGTCGTTGAGA
>NZ_LWFH01001580.1:0-599 GCF_001635725.1 Oleiphilus sp. HI0066 | reverse complement strand
TAGTATTCGCTACCCTCTTATCGAGTTAACAAGCTGTTTTATGTGCTTTGCCATTGCATACAGTTTTGGCGCAAGCTACGAGAGCTTTGCTTTGCTTCTCTTTACCTGGGCACTCATAGCTCTCACGATGATTGATGCTGACACCCAACTTTTGCCAGACAACATTACCCTACCTCTTATGTGGTTAGGCTTGATTGTCAACAGTTTTGGATTAGTGACTAACTTCGACAGCGCCTTCTGGGGTGCGGTTGCGGGTTATTTATCTCTTTGGTCCTTGTATTGGTTGTTCAAGCTTGCTACAGGTAAGGAAGGAATGGGATATGGAGACTTTAAACTACTGGCAGCTTTGGGAGCGTGGCTCGGCTGGGAAATGCTTCCGATTATCATTATATTATCCTCTTTTGTAGGAGCCGCTTACGGAATACTTGCAATGGCGATTGTCGGTCGCGAGAAAAATAAACCCATGCCATTTGGCCCATACCTGGCAGCTGCTGGCTGGATTGCGCTTATGTGGGGCGAACAAATTAAAACCATTTGGCTTGGCTAGCCAGATCTTAATAAGAAAGAGACCAAACACCTTATGCTAATCGTTGGATTAA
>NZ_LWFH01001579.1:0-852 GCF_001635725.1 Oleiphilus sp. HI0066 | reverse complement strand
TTTTTATTATTTGAATAATAAACATGCCTTTTGCTGCAGCATTAGGGTTCGTCTTTGGAAACCTGTCGTAGCTATGTTAGGGTTAAAAGACAGAATAACAATCAAATACAAATCAATCGAAAGGGGTCAAAATGAAGAAGTCTCTTGTCGCTGCGCTTTCTGCTGCAGCTTTGCTTTCAGCTTGTGGTGGTAACAACTCTGAAGAAACTAATTCTGTTCAAGAATCGGCATCAGCATCATCAGCTAATGAATGCGGATCAGTGACTATTGCTGAGATGAACTGGAACTCTGCTGCGTTGATGGCGCATGTAGATAGTTACATTCTCAAGAATGGTTACGGGTGCGATACGCAACTTGTGGCGGGTGACACAATGCCAACAGGCACATCAATGATCGAGAAAGGTGAGCCAGATATTGCACCAGAGCTTTGGAGTAATGGTCTGCGCGAACCTCTCGACAAAGGTGTTGCAGAAGGTCGATTAAAGTATGCGGGCAATTCTTTGTCTGACGGTGGTGAAGAAGGTTTTTGGGTGCCGAAGTTCATGGTTGACCAAGATCCTAGCCTTGCAACAATCGCAGGCGTGAAAGCGAATGCTGCATTGTTTAAACACCCAGAAGATCCAAGCGCAGCGATGTTCATGGGTTGCCCAGCTGGCTGGAACTGTCAAATCTCGGGTGAAAACTTGTTCAAAGCGCTTGATTTAGAAAGCGCAGGATTCAAAGTGGTTGATCCAGGTTCTGGCGCGGCATTATCAGGGGCGATTGCAAAAGCTTACGAGCGTCAGGAAGCTTGGTTCGGTTATTACTGGGCGCCAACTGCTGTACTTGGTAAGTACGATATGGTGAAAGTAG
>NZ_LWFH01001578.1:0-531 GCF_001635725.1 Oleiphilus sp. HI0066 | reverse complement strand
TTGGAGAGTTTATGTCAATTCTCCACAAAAACTTGTTCATGCCATTAATTGGCCGTGCGGTCGTCAATGTCTTTGGTGTGCTGTGTCTGATTGGTTTAATTACTGGGCTAATCTCTTATCGCAAATTCTGGAAGCAGTTCTTTAAGCTTCCTCGATGGAATGCAAATTTCCGCGTATTTTTGGGCGATCTACACAAGTTTTTAGGTTTATGGTCGTTGTGGTTCGTGCTGATTATTGGCGTAACTGGGTCCTGGTGGTTTTATCAAAACCCACTAGTAAATTATGGCGTTGTACCTCAGTTTTTGCCTGAACGCACCATTGACCCAGCACTAACGAAGCACGACTTAAAAGCGCTAGGCAAAGGCATTCCAAGCCCACTCACGTCAAAAGAGATTGTTGAAGCAGTCCACAAGCACGATCCTGAGTTTATCCCCCACTTTTTAAATCCACCGGAACACAACGGCATGGCTTATGCCATCCATGGTACAAAGCACGACCTTCTGACCATGAAATGGGGAAGCTCATACTATG
>NZ_LWFH01001577.1:0-732 GCF_001635725.1 Oleiphilus sp. HI0066 | reverse complement strand
TCGCTAAATCGAGTTTTTCTTGAAGAGTTGCGATGTCGTCTTCGTTCTTATCAAACAAGGCTTTCAAACGTTGCTTTTCTTTTTCTTCCTCAGCAATTTCCTGATTTGTTTGGCGAAGCAAACGCTTCTGCTCAGCCAAAGCAAGTTTCGATACACGCTCACGCTCAGCATTTTCTTTTGCGTCGTTCTTCACAATCGACTTTGCGAGCGCAATAAAATCTACATTTTGCGAATCTTCGGCCAGGCTTTTTTGGGCAAAAAACAGACCTGCATTCACGATTAACAGAAGACCAAGTACTTTGCCTAAAGTAAATTGTTTCATGTCAGCCCCCTACTTCGCTGCTGTGACAAGTGGTAAAGCTAACAACTCTGGAACACGTTGCTGCAAAGCAATCTGCATCGCCTTACTTAAATTAAGGTTTTCACCTCGATCTAATTGCGCCCAACGCTGTTCAGCTGGGAGCCACAACGCCCCTTCAGAGCCATCACGTGTCTGATAGTAAAGCGAGGTACGCCCAATTCGCAGATAACTAACTTGCACCTGTTCCTCTGAACCGATCAAATCTGCGGTATAAGTTTCGATGGTGCGGCCGTATGCAACTTCGTTCTCATACGCTTCAAGAATTTGGCGATATTTTTCAGCGATACTAATATCGGCGCGGTCAACTAATGCGAAAAGTGAATCCAATTCAGCCTTACGCTGCGCTAGTTTGAAAGGAAGATCTTCCTGCA
>NZ_LWFH01001576.1:0-1485 GCF_001635725.1 Oleiphilus sp. HI0066 | reverse complement strand
ACTTTGACACACTAACTGGCGCCGCTAACCGGCGATTATTTGAAGACCGCTGCAAACAAGGCATAGAAACGGCGAAGCGCTATAACACCCAACTAGCTTTAATTAGCATCGATATCGATCACTTTAAAAAGATAAACGACACACTCGGTCATGATATTGGCGACGCACTATTGATAGAGCTAGTCGAACGTCTTACGCAGGGCATGCGCAAAGAAGACACCATCGCACGCCTCGGCGGAGATGAATTTGCAATACTACTATCGAATATTTCGGGTCAAGACGGCGCTGAGCTCGTCGGCCGCAATCTAATCGAACACATCACAAAGCCTATAGAAGTAAAAAACAATGAGCTAATTATCACCTCAAGCCTAGGGATTACACTTTTCCCCGACGATGGTGACAGCTATGAAAAACTACTCAAAAATGCCGACATGGCGATGTATAAAGCAAAAAATGCGGGTAGAAATAACATTCAATTTTATAACGAAGAAATGAACAAAGAGATGCAACGACAATGCGAAATTGAACAAGCATTGCGGACTGCCATCAACACAAATCAATTTGAGCTTTATTATCAGCCCATTATCGACATCAATAATGGAGAGATCGTTGCACTTGAGGCGCTCACCCGATGGAATCACCCGAGCAAAGGAATATTACTTCCGGATGACTTTTTAAGCATTGCGGATCAAACAGGACTATTGCAGATCATTGGAAAATGGGCATTTAACCAATTATGCATTGAAGCAAAATCAATCGAGAAAGCTTGTGGTAAACAACTTTCTTATGCGTTCAATCTTACTCGCAAACAATACAACCACCCTAGTCTGCTGAATATGCTTAAAGGAGCCTGCATAGAGCACAGCTTTAATCCCAATCGTCTAATACTAGAGCTGTCAGAGAACACTCTTGCTCAATCTAGTAGCGACACCATTAAACAACTCAAAACACTCAAGAGTTTCGGTTGTGTCATTACTATTGATGGCTTTGGCGCGAACTCATCATCGCTAACGCAGCTCGACAGTCTCCCCATCGATATGATCAAACTCGATCGACAAACCGTAGCGAGTTGCCTGCACAACAAAAAGAACAAACTTGTTATTGAATCTTTGCTCGCGATTGCCAAACAACTTGGCATAAAGAGCTTTGCATCCGGCGTGGAAAACCTGTCGCAAGAATCATTTTTGCAGAGAAATCACTGCCAATACGTGCAAGGGTTTATGTATTCGGAGGCGCTACCTGCCGAACACCTTATTGCCTTGCTGCTAAACAACGCCCGTGAGAAAGAATTACATTCGGGAGATCAAATAGCATTACCACTCGGGATCACAGAACTATAAGACGCCCTTTAAGCGTCCTGTAGCTCACCAACAATCGCTTCATGCAATGCCAGAAATTGATCAGTCGAACCGTGCTTAGGTGCAGAAGAGACCAGCGGCTTAATATTTTGGTGAGACTCTTTCATTTTTACGCTGGCTGATAATT
>NZ_LWFH01001575.1:0-958 GCF_001635725.1 Oleiphilus sp. HI0066 | reverse complement strand
CACCACCCCGAGCTTGAGTATGTCTATATAAGCGATCTAATGTTTGCTCAGCGTATTGGCGGTTAGCGAGTCCAAGCAATGGGTCGATGCTTGGTTTTTCCTGTAGAAGGACAATTTCAGCGCTTAATGATTTTTGGCGCTCTAATGCATTACTTAGCTGGCGGGCGATGCGTAATCCTGCCCTGACGCGGGGAATAAGTTGATGATTTATTTCAGATTTGAAAATGAAGTCATCTAAACCTTTAGAAAGAGCTTGTTGCACGCTTTCTTCGTCATCTTTACCTGTCATCAACAAGCAATACGTGAAAGTAGAACGTGACAGATTGTCGGCTTTTATTTGCTCGCACAACGCTATACCGTCGATGTCGGGCATTATCCAGTCTGAGATGACTAAGTCAGCTGGACGCTCGGCAATAAGGCTAAATGCATCATTCGCATGATGCGCTACTCGAATATCAGTGAAGCCATGTTCACTCAGTCGTTTCCTAACAATCGCTGCGCTAAATTTAGCGTCATCAACGATGATAATGGATGAATTAATGGGCATTTTCCTTTCCCTTATATTTTATTATCTCTACATCAAGCGCTGTGTTGGGACGTTTCCCAATTAGTCGTTCTTGTGTAGACTTTGTCCGATCCTAGTTGATATTCAGTTTATTTTAACGGAGAAATATATGCCATCTTTCGACGCTGTCTCAGAAGTAGATATGCATGAAGTCACGAATGCTGTAGATCAAGCAAAGCGTGAGCTAAGTAACCGTTGGGATTTTAAAAACGTCGACGTAGATATCGTGCTTGAAAATAGCAAACTAACGTTTTCTGCAGAGCAGGATTTTCAACTAGAGCAAGTTGTAGAAGTTGCGAAGATGGCTTTAGCTAAGCGTAAAGTTGATTCCCGAGCCATGGTAGAGGCGGGAGATAGCAAGGCCGGTAAGCTAGTAAAGAAAACCTTTGATTT
>NZ_LWFH01001574.1:0-1127 GCF_001635725.1 Oleiphilus sp. HI0066 | reverse complement strand
GAGTGTTTTTGTTTTACACGACAATTACTCAAAGCAGGCGAAGAAGTTTTGATGCCTTTACGTTTCGTCGTCGACGAGGCCTTGCCCGATCATTTAGGTACATTGACTTTGTCTTACACCTTATTTGATCAAACAGAGACGCTCGACCCAGAAGAATTAGAAGAAACAACAACACAAGCAGCACTATAAAAATTTATCAGACGTCCGCGAGCGGTTAAGCGCGTCTTTATGAGATAAGGAGTCTAAGAATGAGTGCAGAAACAAGCTATTACGTTCCAGCGCAGAGTCGCTGGCCTATTGTTGCAACAGTAGGACTTTTCTTAACGGTCGTTGGTGCTGGCAGCGTGATGAACGCGAGCTCTGCTGGTGAATCGACCGGTATGTCTTGGCTAACCTTTATGATAGGCGCATTGATCATGGCCTATATGCTTTTTGGTTGGTTTGGGCACGTCATCCAAGAGAGTCAACAAGGTCTTTACAGTGAGCAAATGGATCGATCTTTCCGCTGGGGGATGAGTTGGTTTATCTTCTCAGAAGTGATGTTTTTTGCGGCCTTTTTTGGCGCTTTGTTTTATATCCGAGTATTGGCTGTCCCATGGATCGGCGGAGAGGGCGCGAATACCTCAACAGGCGAGTTGTTATGGCCTGAGTTTGAGGCGACTTGGCCATTAATGGTGAACCCAAATAACGAGTTATATCCAGGGCCGAGCGCATTGATTAGTCCTTGGGGAATTCCGTTACTTAATACTGCTTTATTGGTGGCTTCGAGTGTCACGATCACGATTGCGCATCATGCGTTAAAAGATGGGGATCGTGGCAAATTAACCTTGTGGTTGGGTGCGACCATTGCCCTAGGCGTCGTGTTCTTATACTTCCAAGGTTATGAATATGTGCATGCCTATAATGACCTCGATCTGACCTTGTCTTCTGGGATTTATGGCACGACCTTCTTCTTATTGACGGGTTTTCACGGTGCACACGTAACGCTTGGGACTCTAATGTTGATCATTATGTTTTTCAGAGTGCGTATAGGCCACTTCGATAAAGCAAATCACTTTGGCTTCGAAGCGACAGCATGGTACTGGCACTTCGTCGACGTGGTGTGGTTAGGTTTATTTTTCTTGGTT
>NZ_LWFH01001573.1:0-533 GCF_001635725.1 Oleiphilus sp. HI0066 | reverse complement strand
ATATCTCGAGCAGTTATTTTCTAAGTTGCGCCGACGCAAGCTCGTCGCAAGTACGCGCGGCCCTGGTGGCGGATATACGCTAGGCCAAATGGAATGCTCTGTGTCGATTGCGGCGATCATAGATGCAGTAGACGAGTCGATAGATTCAACGAAGTGTCAAGATAAAGGCAATTGCCAGCAAGGTCAGAAGTGCCTTACTCACCATCTGTGGTCCGATCTGAGCGAACAGATCCACTCTTTTTTGAGCGATATTACACTAGAACAGCTTATGTCGAAGCGTGAAGTGATCGAAACTGCAGAGCGACAAAATTCTCTTGCGGGTCTAATATACGCCGAGCAGTGAAATATCTCTTGTAGAGCGAAACAAATGATTTATCTCGATTATGCGGCGACGACGCCAGCAGATCCTCGTGTTGTTGAAAAAATGTTGGCTTATTTGGGCCACGATTCTTGTTACGCAAATCCAGCATCTCGCTCCCATATGTTAGGTTGGCAAGCTGAGGCAGCCGTCGAAAGTGCACGCAAACAAATTG
>NZ_LWFH01001572.1:0-869 GCF_001635725.1 Oleiphilus sp. HI0066 | reverse complement strand
AGCCTACGAAGGAGTTAGTGACGCGTGCTTGCACTTAGGACAAAGACAAGAAGCCCAAGAAGCTCTCCAAGAAGCCGTTACTATTTCTCCTAGGATGGTCAAAAGGCAGTCTAAATTGGCGAGTTTATGCGTTGAAAATAATGATCTGCGTTCTGCAAGCGAAGCATTCAGAAAAGCGATCACGTTTGGAGAGAATACCGTTCACGAAACACCTACCCTCTACTTAGATTTCGGGCGTTGTTTAAGTGACCTATCAATCGGAGATACGACTAATCAGGGCAACACTCTCGCGAACGAGGCTAACATTCAGCTTGAGACTATTCTTGACAAATTTTCTTATGAAGAGGAAGCGTGTCATTGCGCTAATTTAGTAAAAGCTAGAGTACTAGTTGGCCGAGACAAGCACGAGCAAGCGCAAATGCTAATAGATGAAGTACAATCTTTAATTGATGTCGAAGATCTTAGCGTTGACCTAGGCTTGGAATTAAGCCGCAGCCTTTATACCACAGGTCGGCAAGACGAAGCCGAGAACTTACTAATAAAGCTATCTCAAAAATTCGAATCAGACCCTCAAGCCCTAGGCAAGATAGAAGCCTTACTAGATGAACCCGAACCTTTTGAACTTAGAATAAAAGCCAAGAGTCTCAATAAAACCGGCATTCAGCTATTTGAAAGTGGGCAACTTCAGTCTGCTGTTGAGTCGTTTACATCAGCCCTAGCTCTCACTCCAAAGCACGCCGCACTTAATCTTAACTTGGCACAAGTTGCACTTAAGTTATATAAAGATGAATCATCGCCAAACACTTTGAATTTAGCGCAGGAATGTATAGAACGAATTCAGCACATTCCTAAACAACACAAGCAATTTC
>NZ_LWFH01001571.1:0-921 GCF_001635725.1 Oleiphilus sp. HI0066 | reverse complement strand
CCTTCTGCAATAGCGGTCTTACCTACACCCGGCTCACCGATCAATACAGGGTTATTCTTACGACGACGCTGCAGAACCTGGACAGTTCGGCGTATCTCATCATCACGACCGATCACAGGATCAAGCTTCCCTTCTGCCGCTCGCGCTGTAAGGTCGACAGTGTATTTATCTAAGGCTTCTCGATTGTCTTCTGCACCTTGATCTTTCACAGACTCGCCTCCTCGGACCGTGTCAATTGCCGCTTCTAGTGCAGCTTTATTGACATTGAATTTCTTTAAAAGCGCACCTAAAGCCGCTTTATCATCCACTGCCGCCAAAAGGACGATCTCAGATGAAATGTACTGGTCGCCGCGTTTTTGCGTGTATTTATCTGCCATATTCATCAAGCGACCCAAGTCGTTCGACATATGGACATCCGCATCACCACCCTCAACTTGCGGCAACGCTTCAACAAGCTTATTCAGCTCAGCCTTAAAATCGCTCAACGCAACGCCCACTTGTCTAAGTAAAGCGCTGCAACTTCCATTCTGATTTAATAAAGCCTGAATAAGATGAGCAGGTTCAATAAACTGATTGTCCTTGCCAAGTGCAATCGACTGAGCATCGGACAAAGCCATTTGTAATTTGCTAGTTAATCTGTCAATTCGCATTCCATTCTCCTTGAGCGCTACTGCAAACTTTAATTACTGCGTTAAAGCCTTCCCTAAGCGCTGAACTATGGGGCGCACTTTGCACCTAAATTTTGATTACCTGTTAAGATGGGAACAAACAAAAACAATTCAAGGTCGAACCGCCAATTAATTGACGCTCTTTATGATTTCTTATCATTTTTATTCTTTTATTTATCTCGCATGCCTTATCGGTATCTCTGTCGGAATTGAGAACGTATTGAATCAAAATTTGTTTTGGGGGCCGCTTCAT
>NZ_LWFH01001570.1:0-878 GCF_001635725.1 Oleiphilus sp. HI0066 | reverse complement strand
GCATGAAAGTCTTTGCGACCATCCGTCACTCTAAAGGAGCAGAAGATGTAGGTGTAACGATCAACCCTACGACATTGATCATTTTTGGAAACCCCAAAGTGGGTGCACCACTGATGGCATGTACGCAGATGGTCGGTATTGATTTACCGCAAAAAGCTTTGATTACACAAGATGAAGAAGGAAAAGTAATGCTCACGTACAACGATCCAGCTTACTTGAAGGAGCGACACGAGATAAGAGGTTGCGATGCCGTATTAGAAAAGGTACGCAAAGCGCTCGCGAACTTTGCAAAAGCGGCTACGAACTAAAATTATAGTTTCTTGGCGATGTAGACTCCGTAGCTATAGAAGTCTTTGAACTTCTCATACATCGCCACCTCCTCTCTTTCAGCAGCAATAATTTCTTTCGCCCCTTCAGAATTTGCATTACGCTCGAGAAAAGCATTATATGAAGCTTGAATCGGACCATAATACCCCTCAAGCCAGCAATGTAAATCCAATGTGAAGTAACCAAGTGGCTGATACCCTGCTCGCTCCAACACCTTCATTTTATTCGAAGCGGTATCGATTTCGGGATATGCAGCTTCCCAATAATCTTCTAACTCTTGCGGTCGTTCATCCGTCGTCCAGGTAACTTCAGACACTACTAGCACACCGCCTTGTTTCAAGTAGGCTTTCCATTCTTGAATGCCCTTGGCAAAACCGATGTTGTAAATTGCGCCTTCAGACCATAAAACATCATAACTATTTGCTTCAAAAGGTAGATCATCCATCGAAGCACAGAGCGTCGAAATCCTTGAAGCGAGTTCCACCTCAGAAGCTCGATCATTCAACACATCTAAAAAGGCCTGCAGAAAATCTACCGAAGTAATATCGCAA
>NZ_LWFH01001569.1:0-728 GCF_001635725.1 Oleiphilus sp. HI0066 | reverse complement strand
GCTCTTCCAACAAGACTTTACGAGGACTTGCTTCAAGAATCGCTTCACCACAGTGGTAGCGATACAAAGATAAAGGAATCAG
This sequence comes from Oleiphilus sp. HI0066, assembly GCF_001635725.1. NCBI lineage: Bacteria > Pseudomonadati > Pseudomonadota > Gammaproteobacteria > Oceanospirillales > Oleiphilaceae > Oleiphilus > Oleiphilus sp. HI0066. The sequence goes on along the minus strand of NZ_LWFH01001569.1, from coordinate 646 downwards.
CACATAGAAGTGTTGACGCGCTTTGTCCCAGTTTTCTAGCAAGCTTGCCGCTAGGCTTGAGCCGCAATGTTGAATGTGCAGTTCAAGGTGCAACTTCAACGCGTCTTCTTGTGCACGCATTAAGCTTGAATCTTCAGATAATGCCGTCGCTCGTACTGAGTCTCGGCTACAACGCTCTGCAATTTGGCCGCTTGGATCATACTGATAAGCGGTACCTCCACTCATACCATTGCCGAAGCCTTTTCCATATGAGCCTAAATTGATCACGCTGCCGTTGGTCATATATTCACAGCAGAAGTCACCCACACCTTCAACGACAGCTACTGCGCCAGAGTTACGTACACCAAAACGGTCGCCCGCTTGGCCTTGTACAAACAACTCACCACCCGTTGCACCGAACAAAGCAAAGTTACCGATCAGTACGTTGCCTTCTTCGCATGTCGCACCACCACCAGGATTGCTAACGATAATACGGCCACCGCTCGCGCCTTTACCAACTCCGTCGTTACAGGTACCGCTGTGTTTAAGCGTTACACCAGAGTTATTGAACGCACCAAAGCTTTGACCTGCTGAATTATGTGTTGCTACCGTTAAGCTGTCTTCACGCAATACCACTCGACCATTGCTTAATGTATCTATTGCAGGG
>NZ_LWFH01001568.1:0-794 GCF_001635725.1 Oleiphilus sp. HI0066 | reverse complement strand
GAAGCAGACGTTACTGCTGCACAAGGTGATGCTGAAGCGAAAGCTGCGCGGGAACTTGGCTTGGCAGGTGCTGAAGTGACCCGAGAGCAATTCAAGGCTGAAGCAGATGGCTTAGTAGATAAGTTCGAAGCAATGAACACAATGAGCGAAGACGCACGAGAGCATGAAGAATTCCGTATGAGCCTAGAGACAGCTCTGAAAGAAGCGTTGGCGGCAATTGATGCTGGTAAAGACATCGCTCGTGAAAATGCAGAAGTCTTAGCTGTTGCTCTACAGAAAGCGAAGATCGATATCGTGGGTGGAGAAGATCACTTCTTTAACAATTTTGCGAAATCCCTATCAATTGGTAAAGCCGTTGATGGCCTCGCAGATAAGAGTGATACGATCTCATCTTTGGTTAACCGTCTGATCGAAGGAAAGAAACCGACTGTCGTCGAGAATGAAGAAGCCTAATGTTTATTCGCCAGGTTTGAACTAACCGGTTAATAACGAGGGGCTGGGCTCAGGCCTAGCTCCTTTAGATTTCTTTAAAAGGATGATGACATGGTTCAGAACGTCGAGAACGATGAGAGCATTGTAGATAATGCCGTAGCCGAAGGTGGTGCTTACGAGATCATTCGGAAGCGTCTGGTAGATCAAGGTGATCGACTTTATCAGGGGGCTAAGGGCTTAAACGAAGCGCGTTTAGAAGAATTTGGCAGCTCAGATATGAGTGTCACGGCGCGGGTTCGTGTTCGTACCGAGAATAACTGCATTGCTCGGGATATTGTCCAGGTAGGTGGCCAACTCCTGTT
>NZ_LWFH01001567.1:0-22171 GCF_001635725.1 Oleiphilus sp. HI0066 | reverse complement strand
CAGATATATTTAAGCCGCACATTAACTTAAGTCGAAGCACTAGCGCCGCTCCAACTCTTGTTTCACGCATCACTGTTTCACTGAGCACACCATCTACACGACGGCGAATACGGATCACGGTTTCTTCTGGCTCTATATGGACATCCGAAGCACGCGCTAATACTGCATCTTCAAAAATAGTTTGCAGCAAACGAACAACGGGCGCATCACTATCGTCAACATCGGCTTGGCTCAATTGCGCGATATCAAAAACCTGCGCGGATAACTCCGAATCTAACTCGGTAGCGATGGTTGAGATCTCTTCGTTCTGCTTGTAGACCTCATCGAACGCAACAAGTAACTGAGACTCGCGAATTACCGCCACTTCAACATCGTGACCAAGCTTTTTGGCTATCTCATCAACTGCGGCTAAATCCATAGGATCAGCCATTCCGATTAGACTTGTACGCCCATTATCAGATAAAACAATCGCGCGTAATCGTCTCGCCATCGTTTCAGGCAGCTGCATGCTTAACTCGAGATTCATTCCTTGCTGATTAAGATCAACAAACTGGAGCTTAAGCTGGCGAGACAGTAACGCGAGCAAATCCGTTTCAGATATAAACTGTTTTTCAATTAGGATTTTGCCGAGCCTAACGCCTGATTTTTTCTGACTCGCGAGTGCTTGATCAAGGTGATCCTGGGAGATAAATCCCTCTTGAATCAGTAACTCACCTAATGGCTGCTTTCTTTTATCTAGCATGACTAGGCTCCTTGACTGTTAGCCAACGAGGCTCAGTGTTAATCACCGCCAACTCAAAATTTAAGGCGCCTGAATCTGTTTGCGACTGCCAATCTAATACCTGTAAGTCCAAGTAAGACTTGTTCTCAACATAAGTCATAACACGTGCTAAATCAGACTGACTTGCATCTGCCGAGATACGGAAACGATGCTGATAGAACTCAACGTCAGATGCCGGTGCTTCAAATAAAAACTGAGAGCCTAGATACTGAACCTTTTGAACTTCATTCAATAACTCGCCGATGACCTGGCTAAGTATTTGACTACCCGGCGGTGCTTGAAGCAAAGAATTCGCAAGTTCTGTGGTTTTTGAATTATCAGATAAGGAAGAGGCCTCAGTTTGAGGCAGTTCGATATTGAACACCTGTGGCGCACTCTTGTGAGGCACCACAAAAGACACATAAGCAAGAATCAAAACCGCCAACAACGCAAAAGTCGTTAGTATCCGTTCGCGCAGGGTAAGCGTATTGAAGTTATTCATACGTAACTCCTGCGGCTATATTCAGCTTAATCGATGCATTCCATGCGTCAGAACGCTTTTCAATCGCGAACCCTGCCAAGGTAATAGTGCTCTCGGTGTTAACAGTCTGAGCAAGCCATTCAACCATAGGTGCTTGGCTATTAGCTTGTAACGACAGTTCTATTGATTGCGTATTAGCGCTAAACAATATCGTATCAATCGTTACCTCACTCCGATTACTTAGATCGGCTAAAAGATCTTTTGCTTTACGATGAAAAGCTTGATCTTGCGAAAGTTGATTGAACCAATCAGGTGCTTTCTCTTCTTGAATAAGCGTATTTGAAATACGAACCTTTTCAGGAAGCCCGTCGAAAGATTGAGAATAAAAATGAATCAAACAACCCAACATGGCTAGCAAAAGAACGCCAACAAACACCCTGAAAGAATAACGAACTTCTTTCACCGAGCCATGCTTTATAAAGTTAATATCGGTCTTCATGCATTAGCCTCCGAGTTAGAGGCACACAAAACAGCCACGGCGTTTTGTGTTTTCAACAGTGCATCGCCAGAAGTATCGGTATACGCGTCTACGGCTTTTAATTTTGATTGCAATGGAAGACGAATCACAGCACTACCAAGGAGCATTTCCAAAGCAACCCGATCTGATTCACTAAAACTACTCAACAATCTTATTTGTCGAGGCAACGCTAAACCAGTTTGGCCTTCAAAGAAGTCGATACTGCGCTGAACTTCAATGGCAACTTGCGCCATCTCTTCATCGGCAGACAAAGTGGCACGCCGAGAAATAGCAAAGTCACGCGAGAAATACAGCTGCGACGATTTGTGGATAGTAATCAATCCGAAATCATTTTCGCACTTAAGCGTCAATTGAAGCTCATTACTTGGTTCAATCGTTTCGGATAGATTCTTTAAGGCTAAATCACTTACTGTAATTCGCTTTGGCTTTAGACCAACCGCTATTGCAGACTGCGTTAATGTATCGATCAAAGCTTGTCGTGCGACACGAGCATGCAACCTCGGAGGGCGGTTTCTTAAGGCTTCTTTGGGATAATCAAAATACTCAACTTGCGCGTCCATCGCAGCGTCATCCATTAGCGCTTGCACAGCCCAATGAACAGCTGACTCTAATTCGGTCTCAGGCACATTAGGAGCATCGAGTTCAATGCGTTGGTAATCATTTCGAGGAAGCACGATATCGCAAGAGACACCTTTCAAACCTTGTTCTCTAACAAAATTTCGAAGGTTTTGTAGGCGTTTATTAGGCGCAGAGGGTAACCAGTATGATTCCATCAATTTTAAGGATGGATAACGTGCGGAGCGCGTTAGAGCGATTGCTAAACCATCTGTACGAAACTCAAGGCCAACTCGGGTATGAGCAGTTCGAGAAAGGATTAAAGAACGCACCAAAAAATGCCTAACAGTAGTTATTATTTGAACAGCAGAATAAAGAGTATGTAAGTGCTTGTAAACGGATCATGCATGAGCGTTTTGTCATACTGATTAACGCAAAAGCCCCGCTACTGCAGGGCTTTTCGATCTTATTACTTGTTGTTGATCATACGATATTAAAACGGAATATCGTCATCAAAATCATCCATCGCTGGCGCCATTGGTGCTGGAGCCGGTGCGGCTTGAGGAGCCTGATTATAGGCCTGTTGAACCGGAGCCTGTTGTTGCTGTTGGTAATTAGCTTGAGGGGCTGCTTGTTGCGGCGCTCTTTGCTGAGGAGCAGCTTGCTGCTGTGGTGCATAACCACCCTGCTGTTGCCCGGGTTGATCCATGCCAGCACCACGAGAATCCAACATTTGAAGCTCATTACCTACAATTTCAGTGGTATAGCGATCTTGGCCATTTTGATCTTGCCACTTACGCGTTTGTAGACGACCTTCAATATAAACTTTTGAGCCTTTGCGCAAATAGTCACGACCGATCTCTGCTAGGCGGTTAAACAACACAACTCTGTGCCATTCAGTTTTAGGAACCATTTGACCAGTTTGCTTATCTTTATAACTTTCATCTGTTGCGAGATTAAGGTTTGTAATGGCTGAACCTTGAGCGCTCATACGAACATCTGGGTCCTGCCCAAGATTACCAATTAAAATTACCTTGTTAATGCCTCTGGCCATGCTATTCCCCTTCCAATATTAACGCCGTCCTTTGCGTCTTAAATTAATAATTAAATGCGTCTAAATATGTGTCGCATTGTCTCACGACTACCCTAGTTTTACCATCAACTTGAACGGAAATAGCGCCTAGGATTGATAAGGATATTGTTTTTTCAGAGGCTCTAGCGAAGCTTCTTCAAACTTCGTTGAAATCACTTTCAAGTAGGCTACTCCCTCTGACACAACGACTGCATCTTCAACGCCCTGTATTGAGATAAGTGCATCGCCCAGATCATCAATTTCATTTTGATCGAGATCCGATTTAAAAAAGACAGTCACTGTTCTTTCGTGCTTTGGTTTTTTCATTGTTGCTGCGACAAAAAACCAAACAGTGAGTAATGCTGCAGAAAAGTAATAAACGCCGTTTACGCCATATTCAGATAAGACTACGCCCCCTAACAAACCACCACAGAAAGCACCGAAGAATTGGCTAGTAGAGTAGACGCCCATTGCAGTGCCTTTTGAACCTGCAGGGCTTATTTTACTGACGAGCGAAGGCAAACTGGCTTCCAGTAAATTGAAGCCCATAAAAAACACAAACAACGAAACAATAAATCCACTTAATGCCGTTTGAAAAGACGACATTGCCAACGCACCTATCAACACCAAGATGATTGCCACGCAGAATATAGGCTTCATCTTTTGCTTCGTCTCACCAACGATGATTAGCGGAATCATCGCAATAAAGGAACCTACTAATACGAGTAAATACAACCACCAATGTTGCTCACTCGACAAGCCCACACTATCAACCAAGGACACAGGGATAGCGATAAACATCGCAGTTAATACAAGGTGTAAGACCAAGATCCCAAAATCGAGTCGCAACAATTCTTTATCTTTCAGCACATCAAGAATCTGATCTGAAAATACGCGGGTGTCACGATGTCTGGTGCGAACCGCGGGCGTTGGAATGGACACTTTTGTCCAGATCAATGCGAATGCCGCGAGCGCTGCCGTTAACCAAAATATCGCCTGTAACCCACCCAGCTTCGCGACTAAAGGACCAAGGATGAGCGCAATGGTGAAACTTACGCCAATCGACATACCGACGAATGCCATTGATTTCGTGCGACTCTCCACGCTTGTTAGATCACTTAACAGGGCCATGATGACCGCGGCTATCGCACCTGCACCTTGAATAAACCGGCCGATGATCACGCCATATATCGATTCACTTAATGCGGCTACCACGCTACCAAGGCAAAAGATCACTAAACCTATATATAAAAGCGGCTTGCGCCCATAACGATCAGAGAGCGCACCAAATGGGATTTGTAAAAGCGCCTGACTGAGACCATAAGCTCCAATAGCCAAACCGATTAAAGCGGGCGTTGCACCGTGCAAGTCATTTCCGTATAAAACGAAAACAGGCAATACCATAAATAAACCAAGCATCCGTGTGGCGTACAGCATCGCCAAAGACAAAACGGATTTACGCTCAATTGAATTCATAAAATAAACATCAAAACATTAGAAAGGGCGCGTATTCTATCACCAAAGAATGTGAAGTTAAGCGCTTTACTGTCCGACAAAATCATTTTATTAATGCCCTAACAAGATGTTTCAGCGCTATAATTGCATGTTTTGGCGTCACGAAGTTTCAACATGGAAAACATTACTGTCCGCGGAGCGCGAACTCATAACTTAAAAAACATTGATTTAGAGATCCCTCGCGACAAATTAATAGTAATTACAGGCCTGTCTGGTTCAGGCAAATCATCACTCGCTTTCGATACGCTTTATGCAGAAGGCCAGCGCCGATATGTCGAATCACTCTCGACATATGCGCGTCAGTTTTTATCCATGATGGACAAGCCCGAAGTTGACCATATTGAAGGTTTATCGCCAGCCATATCGATTGAGCAAAAGTCGACATCCCATAATCCGCGCTCTACCGTCGGTACAATCACAGAAATATACGATTATCTGCGATTACTATACGCTCGCGCAGGCGAACCACGCTGCCCTACTCACAACCTACCCTTAGACGCCCAAACAGTCAGTCAAATGGTTGATAAAGTATGCGAACTCCCAGAGGGCAGCAAGCTGATGATGCTTGCACCGGTTGTTCAAAACCGTAAAGGGGAGCATTTACACACATTTCAAGAGCTCCAAGCTCAGGGATTTATTCGCGCACGTATAAACGGGCTCGTAGTGGATATCGATGATGCGCCAGCGCTCGACAAGAACAAGAAACACACCATTGAGGTCGTCGTTGACCGCTTTAAAGTCCGAGATGACATTCAACAGCGTATCGCAGAGTCCTTCGAAACCTGCCTAGAGCTCACCGATGGTATCGCCGTCATTGCCCCAATGGATAGTGATGATCAGATGGAAGAGCTTATCTTCTCGTCACGTTTTGCCTGCCCTGTCTGTGGATACTCTATCAGTGAACTTGAGCCGAGAATGTTCTCCTTTAACAATCCTTCAGGCGCATGTCAGACATGTGATGGACTAGGGGTTAAGCAGTTTTTCGATCCGTCTCGCGTCGTGAGAGACGGCACACTCACCATTGCAGAGGGCGCGATAAAAGGTTGGGATCGCAGAACCATCTACTACTTCCAATTATTATCGAGCGTCATGCAGCACTATGGGGTAGACATCGATACGAAGTTTGCGGACATTCCCGAACACATCAAGGACATCATATTAAACGGCAGCGGTTCTGACGAGATTGCGTTTAATTATGTCAATTCTCGTGGCGACACCATGCAACGACAGCATCCCTTTGAAGGTGTCATTCCCAACATGGAGCGTCGTTACAAAGAAACAGAATCACAAATGGTACGTGAGGAGCTAGCAAGCTACTTAACCATGCAAGCGTGTCCAAGTTGCCATGGTTCACGCCTGCGGGAAAGCGCTCGCCACGTATTCATTGAAGAAACGACGCTCCCCGAAGTCATTAAAATGCCTATTGGCCAAGCACTCACTTATTATCAAGAGTTATCTCTTACCGGTAAGCGAGGAGAAATTGCTGAAAAAATTCTGAAGGAAATCCAATTACGCTTGGAGTTTTTGGTCAATGTAGGCCTGGACTACCTGACACTCGACCGCAGCGCGGATACTTTATCAGGAGGCGAAGCGCAGCGTATTCGATTGGCTAGTCAAATTGGAGCTGGATTAGTTGGCGTTATGTACATACTCGATGAACCCTCTATAGGCCTTCATCAAAGAGATAATGAACGCCTGCTTAAGACTCTTACTCATCTGAAAGAACTTGGAAATACCGTTATCGTTGTCGAGCACGATGAAGACGCCATCAGACTCGCAGATTATGTTATCGATATCGGGCCAGGCGCTGGCGTACACGGCGGTGAGATTGTCTCCCAAGGCACTCCTGAGCAAGTCATGCGTGACGAGAACTCACTTACTGGCGCATATTTGAGCGGAACGAAAAAAATTGAAATACCTCGACAACGCACAGCTCCAAATCCGAAAAAACAATTGAGCTTAATCGGCGCGAATGGAAACAATCTAAATGACGTCACACTCAACATCCCAGAAGGCTTGTTAACATGTATCACAGGCGTTTCAGGCTCTGGGAAATCGACCCTGATCAACTCAACGCTTTACCCGCTCGCTGCGACAGAACTTAACAAGGCAACGACATTAGAGGCGGCATCGTACGATCAAATTAAGGGGCTAGACCTCTTCGATAAAGTCATCGACATAGATCAAAGCCCTATCGGAAGAACACCGCGCTCTAACCCCGCCACATACACTGGACTGTTTACTCCGATTCGTGAGTTATTCTCAGGCACCCAAGAAGCAAGAAGCCGAGGCTATAAACCAGGACGCTTTAGCTTTAACGTAAAGGGCGGTCGTTGTGAGGCATGTCAGGGCGATGGCGTAATCAAAGTAGAAATGCACTTCTTGCCTGACGTATACGTTCCATGCGATGTATGTAAGGGCAAGCGCTACAATCGCGAAACACTCGATATCAAGTACAAAGGATTAAACATCAACGAGGTGCTCGATCTTACGATCGAGGATGCCCGAGAATTTTTCGATGCCGTCCCGTTCATCGCAAGAAAACTCCAAACACTCATCGATGTAGGACTGTCCTATATTCGCTTAGGACAAAGCGCTGTCACACTCTCAGGTGGCGAAGCGCAAAGAGTAAAGCTTGCCAAAGAATTATCTAAGCGGGATACAGGCAAAACTCTGTATATCCTCGACGAACCAACGACGGGCTTGCACTTCTACGACATACAACAATTACTCACCGTACTACATCGTTTACGGGACCACGGTAATACCGTTGTGGTAATTGAACACAATCTTGATGTGATAAAGACGGCTGACTGGATCGTTGACCTTGGCCCCGAAGGTGGTACGCGTGGAGGAAATATCATTGCTGAGGGCACACCAGAACAAGTTGCTGAAATACCCGGCTCGTTTACAGGACAATTTCTTAAACCAATGCTGTAATAAGCTTAGCCACACACCAACATTCATTGAGTCGTAATCGCACCTTGTGCTAGCGATCACTGAATATTACGTGTTTCATACTTTTAACCATCTTACCTTCGCCTAAAATGTGCTTGCAGGCGAAATTCAGGCATAAAAAAACCCAGTCAGTAGACTGGGTTTTTTCGTTGAGCGGTAACTCTGAAAAGCTTACTCTTCGTCTTCGTCGATCTCATCAACGATAGGACGGTCAACCAACTCTACGTAAGCCATTGGCGCAGCATCACCAGTACGGAAACCGCACTTAAGGATGCGAATATAGCCGCCAGGACGCTCTTTGTAGCGTGGGCCTAGTTCATCAAACAACTTAGCAACAACTTCGTCATTACGAACGCGAGCGAACGCTAAACGACGGTTAGCTACAGAATCATTCTTAGCTAGAGTAATCAAAGGCTCAGCCACACGGCGAAGCTCTTTTGCTTTCGGCAATGTCGTTTTGATCAACTCGTGCTCGACCAAAGATGCAGCCATGTTTTTAAACATCGCCTTACGGTGCGAGCTGTTGCGGTTGAATTTACGACCACTTTTACGATGACGCATTTTCTAATTCCTTACCTGTCTAGTCGAGGCGGCTTAGTGAGCCAACACTCGATCATCGCCCTTTAAACTAGCTGGCGGCCAGTTTTCAAGACGCATACCTAAAGAAAGACCACGAGACGCTAGAACATCCTTAATCTCGGTAAGGGACTTCTTACCTAAATTAGGTGTTTTAAGCAGTTCTACTTCAGTGCGTTGAATCAAATCACCGATATAGTAGATGTTCTCTGCTTTCAAACAGTTCGCAGAACGAACCGTAAGTTCAAGGTCATCCACAGGACGCAGAAGAATAGGATCGACTTCTTCCTCTTCTTCCTCTTGCACAGGTTCTTTCTCGTTATCAAAGTCAACAAACACAGCAAGTTGCTGCTGAAGGATTGTCGCCGCGCGACGAATCGATTCCTCAGGATCAATCGTGCCGTTTGTCTCTAAATCAATAACCAACTTATCCAAGTCGGTGCGCTGCTCAACACGTGCATTCTCAACAGAGTAAGCAACACGTGCTACTGGGCTGTAAGACGCATCCAATTGTAGACGACCAATCGCGCGAGTTTCATCTTCACCCAAGTTACGCTGATCCGCAGGCTCATAGCCGCGACCACGTGAAACTTTAAGCTTCATGTTCACTTCGCCGTTGTCACCTAAATTACAGATCACGTGATCAGGGTTAAGAACCTCTACATCGTGATCTACCTGGATGTCACTAGCTAGAACCGGACCCGATCCTTTCTTAGTGAGCGTCAAAGTCGCCTCATCCTTAGCATGCATAACAATTGCTAGGCCTTTGAGGTTAAGAAGAATTTCAATCACATCTTCTTGTACGCCTTCAATGGCACTATATTCATGCAATACACCGTCGATTTCAGCTTCTACTACCGCACAACCAGGCATTGAAGACAGAAGGATACGACGAAGCGCACTACCAAGAGTGTGCCCGAAACCCCTTTCTAATGGTTCTAGAACCACCTTCGCATGTGTTGCACTTAATTCCTGAACTTCAATGTTACGTGGGTTCAAGAATTCATTTACTGAACGCTGCATATACGCCCCTATACGTTATGTTGTAGATACAAAGCTTACTTAGAGTAAAGCTCGACGATTAGGTTTTCGTTGATTTCAGCTGTTAGGTCGCTACGCTCTGGTACTGACTTAAATGTACCAGCAAGCTTGCTTGTATCAACTTCGACCCACTCAACTGGCGCACGGTTGCCCGCCAATTCAACTGCGTTTTTAACACGCAATTGGTTCTTTGCTTTTTCACGAACAGAGATAGTATCGCCCGCTTTCACTTGATATGAAGCAATGTTTACAACATTGTCATTTACAAGGATCGCTTTGTGCGAAACTAACTGACGTGCTTCTGCACGAGTAGATCCAAAACCCATACGGTATACAACATTGTCTAGGCGTTGTTCTAAAAGCTGAAGCAAGTTCTCACCAGTCGCACCCTTACGGCGCGCTGCTTCTTTGTAATAGCCACGGAACTGCTTCTCTAATACGCCGTATAAACGACGAACTTTCTGTTTCTCACGGAGCTGAGTACCGTACTCAGACAAACGACCACGACGAGCGCCGTGCATGCCTGGTGCAGTTTCAAGATTACATTTTTGGTCTAGTGCCTTAGCACCGCTCTTCAAAAACAGATCTGTCCCTTCACGACGAGACAGTTTACATTTTGGTCCAATATAACGAGCCATTTATCTGTTCTCCCCTAAACGCGACGTTTCTTCGATGGACGACAGCCGTTGTGTGGAATCGGCGTTACGTCAGTGATGTTTGTGATTTTGTAACCACAAGCGTTTAGTGCTCGAACAGCGGACTCGCGTCCTGGCCCAGGCCCTTTAACCATAACTTCTAGGTTTTTGAGGCCGTATTCAGCAGCCGCGTTACCGGCTCTTTCAGCTGCTACCTGCGCAGCAAAAGGTGTGCTCTTACGTGAACCACGGAATCCAGAACCACCTGCAGTTGCCCATGAAAGAGCGTTACCTTGGCGATCTGTAATGGTCACGATAGTGTTGTTGAATGAAGCGTGGATATGCGCCATTCCGTCAACAACAGTCTTTTTCACCTTTTTACGGGTACGTGTACCTGGCTTTGCCATTACTGTTTCCTACTTATTTACGAATTGGTTTGCGTGGACCCTTACGAGTGCGAGCGTTAGTCTTACTACGCTGACCACGCACAGGCAAACTGTGGCGGTGGCGAAGACCACGGAAGCAACCAAGATCCTTCAAACGTTTAATGTTCATTTGTACTTCACGGCGCAAATCACCTTCAACGGTCAGTTTAGTGACCTCAGTACGAAGCGAATCCAACTGTTCTTCAGTTAGCGAGCTAACTTTAGCTGTTGGAGTAACGCCTGTTGCGTCGCAAAGTTTGTATGCTGTCGTTCTACCTACACCATAAATGTACGTCAGTGAAATCACTGCGTGCTTATTGTCAGGTATGTTGACACCGGCTATACGTGCCATTCATCTAACTCCGCTTAATTCAATGACCTTAGGGATTTCCCTTGGCCATATTTGTTACCGTCATTAAAAAGGGCGCGAATCATATACCTTGATCAAAAATAAATCAAGGGAATGTCACGCCCTTTTACAAGCCTGGTTTAACCCTGGCGTTGCTTATGACGAGGTTCTGAGCAAATGACTCGAACTGAGCCATTGCGACGAATAATTTTACAGTTACGGCAAATCTTCTTTACCGAAGCACGAACTTTCATTATCTGCTCCAACTATTTGCTAAAACCTACCGGTTATCACAGCATTCCGCTGTTACCGTAACCTTTAAGGTTTGATTTCTTCATAACAGACTCATATTGATGAGACATCAGGTGCGACTGCACTTGAGCCATAAAGTCCATCACCACAACTACCGCAATAAGAAGTGAGGTTCCGCCGAAATAAAACGGTACATTGAACCAAACAACCATAAACTGTGGCAGTAATGATACTGCTGTAATATAAGCAGCACCGAATATTGTTAAACGCGTAAGTACGTTATCGATGTAATTTGCAGTTTGCTCGCCAGGACGAATGTTACCAGCCAGATATGCACCAGAGCGCTTAAGATTCTCTGCTACTTCACGAGGGTTATACATTAACGCTGTATAGAAGAAGCAGAAGAAAACAACTGCCGCTGCAAACAGGATGATGTAAAGAGGCTGACTTGGGCCTAATGCTTGCGAAATATCCGCAAGCCATTCCATACCTTCGCTCTGACCGAACCACTGACCCATAGATGCTGGGAACAGTAGTATGCTCGACGCGAAGATTGGCGGAATTACACCTGCCATATTGACCTTAAGAGGCAAATGGCTAGATTGCTGGCTGTAACCACCACGAGCTGTCTGACGCTTGGCGTAATTGACAGTTAGTCGACGTTGTCCACGTTCGATGAACACAACAAAACCGACCGTTAGTACAGCAAACACACCAATGAGCAAGAGCGCAAGAATATTCAGTTCGCCTTGACGCGCCGCTTCAAACGACTGGCCAAATGCACCTGGTAAACCTGCGACAATGCCTGCGAAGATCAATAATGAAATACCATTACCAATTCCACGCTCAGTGATTTGCTCGCCTAACCACATTAGGAAAACAGCACCACAAACAAAAGTTGTTACCGCTAAAAAGTAAAAGCTAAAGCCATCCGTAAACGTAACACCTTGTGATGCTAAACCTACTGACATACCTGACGCCTGAACGAAGGCCAAAGCCACCGTACCATAGCGCGTCATTTGGGAGATCTTACGACGTCCCGCTTCACCTTCTTTCTTAAGCTGTTCCAAACTCGGTGTAACCGCAGTCATTAACTGCATAATAATCGAGGCTGAAATGTAAGGCATAATCCCCAAGGCAAAGATACTCATGCGTTCAAGCGCGCCGCCTGAGAACATGTTGAACAAGCTCAAGATCGTGCCTTGGTTTTGCTCAAACAGTGCCGCCAACCGTTCTGGGTTAATTCCTGGTACGGGAATATGTGCCCCGATACGGTAAACAATGATTGCAAGAAAAACGAACCACAAACGAGACTTGAGTTCATCAAGCCCCTTTCCGAATCCGCCTTGCATCGCTGGAGACTTAGCCATTACTTATTATTCCTCGACTTTACCACCGGCTGCTTCAATAGCAGCTTGAGCACCTTTAGTTACTCTCAAACCTTGAACAGTAACTGCTGACTTAATTTCGCCAGAAAGGATAACTTTTGCAGATTTCGAATCTCGACGAACTAGATTTGCATTTTTAAGCGCATCTAGATCGACAACGTTGCCTTCAACGAGCTCTAACTCATTAAGGCGAATCTCTGCTACATACTTAGCTTGACGCGACGAAAAACCAAACTTTGGCAAACGACGCGCTAGAGGTTGTTGACCACCTTCAAAACCTGGTGCTACTGAACCACCTGAACGTGACTTCAAACCTTTGTGACCACGGCCACCAGTCTTACCAAGACCACTACCGATACCACGACCAACACGGCGACGTGAAGGCTTTGAACCTGGAGCTGGGCTTAATGTATTAAGACGCATCTCACTCTCCTTCGATTCTTACCATGTAGTTAACTTTATTCACCATGCCGCGAACTGAAGGAGTATCTTCTAGCTCGACAGTGTGACCGATTTTACGCAAACCTAGACCTGTTACACATGCCTTGTGCTTAGGCAATGTACCAATTGGGCTACGGAAAAGCGTAACTTTAATAGTTTTTGCTTTAGCCATGATCTTATCCCGTAATATCTTCTACTGACTTACCACGCTTAGCTGCCACATCAGATGGTGACTTCATTGCGTTAAGGCCATTGATCGTTGCACGAACAACATTAACAGGGTTAGTTGACCCGTAACATTTTGCTAATACGTTCTGAACACCTGCAACCTCTAGTACTGCACGCATCGCACCACCGGCGATAACACCAGTACCTTCAGACGCTGGCTGCATGTACACTTTAGAACCGCCGTGACGAGCAGTAATTGGGTACTGCAATGTGTTGCCATTTAGCGCTACATTGATCATGTTCTTACGTGCTGAGTCCATTGCTTTCTGAATTGCGATAGGCACTTCACGCGCTTTACCACGACCGAAACCAACACGGCCTTCGCCATCACCAACAACAGTCAAAGCTGTAAAGCCGAAGATTCGACCACCCTTAACAACTTTTGCTACACGGTTTACTTGAACCAAACGCTCTTGAAGCTCTGGTCCTTTTTGCTCTTCTACACTCATCGCTAGACTCCTTAGAATTCCAAACCAGCTTCACGGGCAGCGTCAGCAAGTGCTTTCACACGACCATGATATTTAAAGCCAGAACGATCAAACGCTACGCGTGTAACGCCTGCGTTTTTAGCACGCTCTGCGATCAACTGACCGACTTTTGTTGCAGCATCTGCGTTACCAGTCTTCTCACCGCGAAGGTCTTTCTCAACTGTAGAAGCAGCAGCCAACACTTTGTCGCCTTCTGGCGCAATAACTTGTGCGTAGATGTGGCGTGGCGTGCGATGGATAGTCAAACGAGTTTCGCCGAGTGACTTCAATTTTGAACGAGTTTTCTTCGCTCTACGAATTCTTGAAACTTTCTTTACGCTCATGATGTCACCTATTTCTTCTTGGCTTCTTTACGTCTGACGTGCTCATCAGCATAGCGAACACCCTTGCCTTTGTATGGCTCTGGCGGACGGTAAGCTCTGATTTCAGCAGCGACCTGACCAAGCTGTTGTTTATCAACGCCTTTAAGTACGATTTCAGTTTGTGAAGGCGCTTCAGCCTTAACACCTGATGGCAATTCGTACTCAACTGGGTGTGAGAAGCCCAAGTTTAAGTTCAATTTTTGACCTTGAACCTGAACACGGTAACCAACACCAATAAGCTGTAATTTTTTCTCGAAACCAGCAGTCACACCTACAACCATGTTGTTAACAAGTGCACGCGTTGTTCCTGACATCGCTCGAGAGAATTTGCTGCCATTTTTTGCAGCAAAAGTAAGTACTGAACCATCTTGAGTAATTTCTACAGCAGGGTTCACTTCCATAGAAAGTGTGCCTTTACCGCCTTTAACTTCAAGTTGGCCGTCAGCAAGCTTAACTTCAACACCAGAAGGAAGCTCAACTGGACTATTAGCAACTCTAGACATGCAAACCTCCCTTAGAATACTGTACAGATAACTTCGCCGCCGATACCCGCTTTACGAGCAGCACGGTCAGTCATCACGCCTTGAGAAGTAGAAACAATCGCAACACCTAGGCCGCCACGTACGCTCGGCAATTCAGCCGACGCTTTGTACTGACGAAGACCTGGGCGACTTGCGCGCTTGATCTCTTCGATTACAGGGCGTCCTTCAAAGTATCTAAGTTCTACAGAAACTTCTGCCTTAGTACCTTCAGTAACGGAGTAGTTTGCAATAAAACCTTCAGTCTTAAGAACTTCAAGAACAGAAAGCTTCATCTTTGAAGATGGCATAGAAACAACTTCTTTCTCAGCCATTTGTGCGTTACGAATACGCGTAAACATATCCGCAAGCGTATCTTGCATACTCATCGTATGTTCTCCTGTCATTTTAGTTGTGCAGCGCTACATAGATGTAGCGCTTACCAACACACCAAATATGTTGTGCTTACCAGCTAGCCTTTTTAAGGCCCGGCACATTACCAGCCATTCCTTCTTCACGCAACTTAATACGTGAAAGCTTGAACTTACGGTAAACGCCATGTGGACGTCCAGTAACCTGACAACGGTTACGAAGACGGCTAGGGCTCGCATTGCGTGGAAGTTTTTGAAGCTTCTTCTGCGCTTCCCAGCGATCTTCTTCAGAAGTCGCTGGGCTTGCAATAATAGCTTTCAATTCCGCACGCTTAGCTGCAAATTTTGCAACTGTTTTTTCGCGCTTAATTTCGCGCTGCTTCATTGAGATCTTAGCCATTTGCTCTTACCTTTATTTCTTGAATGGGAAGTTAAAGGCACTTAGCAAAGCGCGGCCTTCATCGTCCGTTTGAGCAGAAGTAGTGATCGTGATATCTAAACCACGAACTTTATCTACTTTATCGTAATCAATTTCAGGGAAAATGATCTGCTCTTTAACACCCATGCTGTAGTTGCCTCGACCGTCAAAAGACTTTGAGTTCAAACCACGGAAGTCACGGATACGAGGAATAGCAATACCAACCAAACGCTCGAAAAATTCCCACATACGCTCACCGCGCAGTGTTACTTTACAACCGATTGGATAGCCTTCACGTACCTTAAAGCCTGCAACTGACTTGCGTGCTTTAGTGATAACTGGCTTCTGACCAGCAAGCGCTTCTAGATCTGCAACTGCATTCTCTAATAGCTTCTTGTCGTTCAATGCTTCGCCTACACCCATGTTCAAGGTGATCTTTTCAATGCGAGGTACCTGCATAGAGCTCTTGTAGTTGAACTCTTTTTGCAGCGCAGGTACGACTTCGCTTGTATATACTTCTTTCATATGTGCCATATCGCTACCTGCTTATTTATTGGTCGACAACTTCGTTGTTCGACTTAAACACACGTACCTTCTTGCCATCTTCAAGGACTTTGAAACCAACACGATCGGCTTTGTTAGTAGTAGGATTAAAAATCGCTACGTTAGAAGCTTGAATTGGAGCTTCTGCTTCAACAATACCGCCTGGTGTACCCAACATTGGGTTTGGCTTGGTATGACGCTTAACCATGTTAATACCAGAAACAACCAAACGGCCATCCTGCATAACACGCGTTACTTTACCGCGCTTACCATTGTCCTTGCCTGCTATGACAATCACTTCATCGTCACGTCTGATCTTTTTCATAACGGGCCTCTATCCTTAAAGCACTTCAGGTGCTAGGGAGATAATCTTCATGTATTTCTCACCGCGCAACTCACGAGTTACAGGGCCAAAAATACGAGTACCGATTGGTGCATCTTGGGTGTTCAATAGAACCGCCGCGTTGCCGTCGAATTTAATCAACGAACCGTCTGGACGACGAACGCCCTTACGAGTACGCACAACAACCGCGTTTAATACTTGTCCTTTCTTAACCTTACCACGTGGAATCGCTTCCTTAACGGTGACCTTAATTACATCGCCGATACGTGCGTAACGTCTATGAGAGCCACCCAGCACTTTAATACACTGAACTCTTCGTGCGCCGCTGTTATCGGCAACGTCGAGCATACTTTCCGTCTGAATCATCTTAGTTCTCCAAACTCTCTGGGTTAGACTTTATTTGCCTTCTCGATGACAGTAACTAGATTCCAAGATTTGGTCTTCGAAAGAGGACGCGTTTCTTGGATAGTTACAACATCACCGATATTGCACTCGTTGTTTTCATCGTGAGCATGCAATTTGGTAGAACGCTTAACGTACTTACCATAAATTGGGTGCTTCACCTTGCGCTCAACCAATACAGTAATGGACTTGTCCATTTTGTCGCTGACGACTTTACCGCTGATGGTACGAGCTGTGTTATTTGCAACTTCAGTCATCTTACTCACCTGCCTTCTGCGTCAATACTGTTTTGATACGAGCAATGTCTTTGCGGTTTTGAGCCAAAAGATGCGGCTGGTTAAGCTGACCAGTTGACTTACGAAGACGTAAGTTAAACTGCTCTTTCAATGCATCAACCAATGCTTGGTTTAGCTCTTCAACAGACTTTTCGCGTAATTCGTTTGCTTTCATTACATCACCGTCCTTTCAACAAAGGTCGTAGGAACAGGCAACTTAGCAGCTGCTAGAGCGAAAGCTTCACGCGCCAATTCTTCTGGCACACCTTCAATCTCATACAAAACACGGCCTGGCTGAACCTGGGCTACCCAGTACTCAACGTTACCCTTACCTTTACCTTGACGAACTTCTAAAGGCTTTTGCGTAATCGGCTTGTCTGGGAAAATACGAATCCAGATTTTACCACCACGCTTAACTTTACGTGTGATAGTACGACGTGCTGCCTCAATTTGGCGCGCAGTAATACGACCACGACCTGTCGCTTTCAGACCATACTCACCGAAGCTAATTTTAGCGCCACGTTGAGCTAGGCCACGATTACGACCTTTCTGTACTTTTCTAAATTTGGTACGTTTTGGCTGTAACATCTCTCGGCCCCTTACTTAGCAGACTTCTTGCGTGAGTTCTTCTTAGCTTCGCGTACCTGCTCGATACCGCCAAGAATCTCACCCTTGAAGATCCATACTTTGACACCGATGATGCCGTAAGTTGTGCTAGCTTCATGCGTTGCATAATCAACATCTGCACGAAGTGTATGTAGAGGTACGCGACCTTCACGGTACCACTCAGAACGAGCGATCTCAGCACCGCCAAGACGACCACCTAGCTGAATCTTGATTCCTTTAGCGCCTTGACGCATTGCATTCTGAACCGCACGCTTCATAGCACGACGGAACATAACACGACGCTCAAGTTGGCTAGCAACGCTAGCTGCAACCAATTTTGCATCAAGATCAGGCTTACGAATTTCTTCGATGTTAATGTGGACAGGAACGCCCATCATTTTGCCAACTTCTTTACGAAGCTTCTCAACGTCTTCACCTTTCTTACCGATTACAATACCAGGGCGAGCCGTGTGAATTGTAATACGTGCATTTTGTGCTGGACGCTCGATAGTGATCTTGCTTACAGACGCTTTTTCTAAACGCTTCATCAAGAAATCACGAACTTCGATATCATTGAGAAGGTTGTTTGCGTATTCACCTTTTTCTGCATACCAAACGGAGTTGTGGTCTTTCACAATACCCAGTCTGATACCATTAGGATGTACTTTCTGACCCATCTGTGTATCTCCTAGTTATCGGCCACTTTGACCGTGATATGACAGGTGCGCTTAAAAATACGATCAGCACGACCCTTCGCACGAGGACGGATACGCTTCATAGTTGGACCTTCATCAACAAAAACTGTTGATACTGTAAGATCGTCAACATCAAGACCGTCATTGTGCTCAGCGTTTGCGATTGCTGATTCCAACACCTTCTTCATCAATTGTGCAGCTTTCTTAGTGCTAAAAGACAATGTCTCTAGCGCTTCTTCTACACCTTTGCCTCGAATCTGATCTGCTACCAAACGCGCTTTCTGAGCAGAAATTCGAGCACCTCTATGCTTTGCAGCTACTTCCATCTCTAAATCCTCTCAGAATTAACGCTTAGCTTTCTTATCAGCAGCATGGCCGCGATAAGTACGTGTAGCAGCGAATTCACCTAGTTTATGGCCTACCATATCTTCAGTAACAAAAACCGGAACGTGTTGACGACCGTTATGTACTGCAATTGTAAGACCTACCATCTCTGGAAAAACTGTTGAACGACGAGACCAAGTTTTAATTGGCTTCTTGTCGCCCTTCTCCAGAGCCGTTTCTACTTTCTTTAATAAATGAAGGTCAATAAATGGACCTTTTTTCAAAGAACGTGGCACAGCGTAATCCTCTTCTTAATTACTTAGCCGACCGACGACGTACAATCATCTTGTCAGTGCGTTTGTTCTTGCGAGTCTTATGACCTTTAGTAGGCACACCCCAAGGAGTAACAGGGTGACGACCACCAGAGGTTCGCCCTTCACCACCACCATGTGGGTGGTCAACTGGGTTCATAACAACACCACGCACTGTTGGTCGAATACCGCGCCAACGTGATGCACCCGCTTTACCTAATTGACGTAGGCTATGCTCGCTATTAGAAACCTCACCCAAAGTCGCACGACATTCAGCAAGCACTTTACGCATCTCACCAGAACGCAAACGAAGAGTTGCATATGCACCTTCTCGCGCTACTAGTTGTGCAGAAGTACCAGCACTACGTGCGATCTGAGCGCCTTTACCAGGCTTCATCTCGATGCAGTGAATAACACTACCTACTGGGATATTTCGCATTGGCAATGTGCTACCAACCTTGATTGGCGCATCTTCACCAGAGCGAACTTCATCACCTGCCTTAAGACCTTTAGGAGCGATAATGTAACGACGCTCACCATCAGCATACTTAAGCAATGCAATGTGCGCAGAACGATTTGGATCATATTCCAAACGCTCTACAGTCGCAGGAATACCATCTTTCCCACGCTTGAAGTCGATCAAACGGTAGTGCTGCTTGTGACCACCACCCTTATGACGAGTTGTAATGCGACCGTTATTGTTACGACCGCCGCTCTTAGACTTTTTCTCTACCAATGGCGCGTAAGGACGGCCTTTATGTAGGTCAGGGTTTACAACCTTAACTACGTGACGGCGACCGGCAGAAGTCGGTTTGGCTTTAACGACTGGCATAACTATCTCCTACCTTATTCAACATCCATAAAGTCGATGTCTTGACCTTCAGCCAAACGAACATACGCTTTACGAATATCTTTACGCTTACCAAGACCGTTACGCGTAAGCTTGGTCTTGCCCTTGATATTTACAGTTTGAACTGACTTAACATCTACGTTAAACAACGCTTCAACTGCTTTCTTGATTTCTGGCTTGCTCGCATCTGGAGCAACCTTGAAACAAACTTGATCGTTTTCTGTAGCCATTGACGTTTTTTCAGAAACGTGAGGGCCTAGAAGCACTTTATAGATACGTTCTTGGTTCATCCCAACATCTCCTCAATCTTTTTCAAAGCAGCTACAGTAACAACTACTTTATCGTGGCCAACCAAGCTAACTGGATCAACACTTGCTACATCGCTTACTTCTACGTTACGCAGATTACGTGAAGCCAAGTAGAGATTTTGTTCAACTTCTTCAGCAACGATCAATGCACCTTCACTAAGACCTTGCGCTTCTAGCTGAGCAACGAAATCTTTAGTTTTTGGAGTTGCCGCAGTCATTTCTTCAACAACGACTAAACGCTCCTGACGAACCAACTCAGACAAAATCACCTGCATTGCTGCACGATACATTTTACGGTTAACTTTTTGCTCATAGCTGCGAGGCTTCGCTGCAAATGTAACACCACCGCCAGTCCAAATTGGGCTACGGATAGTACCAGCACGTGCGCGACCAGAACCTTTTTGACGCCATGGCTTTTTGCCACCACCACTCACTTCAGAACGAGTCTTTTGAGCCACTGTACCTTGACGGCCGCCAGCTAGATAAGCTGTAACAACCTGGTGCACCAATGCTTCATTGTACTCGCGAGAGAAGGTAGCATCAGAGACAGCAACGCTGCTCTTAGAACCTGAAATTACTAATTCCATCACTACACCTCTTACGATTTAACTGTTGGCTTAACGATGATATCTGCGCCTGTTGCTCCAGGAACAGCACCCTTAACCAAAAGCAAATTGCGCTCTGCATCTACACGAACTAGCTCAAGACCTTGAACAGTCACTTGCTCAGCACCCATGTGGCCCGCCATTTTCTTACCTTTGAAAACGCGACCAGGAGTCTGACACTGACCAATTGAACCAGGAGCTCTGTGAGAAATAGAGTTACCGTGAGTAGCATCTTGCATGTGGAAGTTCCAACGCTTAACACCACCTTGGAAGCCTTTACCTTTTGATTGACCAGTCACATCAACGACTTGACCAGCTTCAAATAGCGCAACATCAAGAGTATCGCCAGCTTTAAGCTCAGCACCCTCTTCTGCTTCCAAACGGAATTCCCATAATCCACGACCCGCTTCAACACCCGCTTTCGCGAAATGCCCAGCTGCAGATTTAGAAACGCGAGATGCGCGACGCTCACCAGTAGTGATTTGGACGGCACGATAGCCATCTACATCGTCGGTTCTCACCTGTGTGATACGGTTACCATCAACTTCTATGACGGTTACCGGAATAGATTGACCCTCATCTGTGAAGATACGAGTCATACCAGCCTTTCGGCCGACTAAACCAATTGCCATTTTTCACCTCTAAGTGTACGGGGCTTTCACCCTCTATGGCCCTTAAACAAGGTAGTTACACTTCGCCGAGCCAGTTGACTCGACACCAAACTTTCGTTTGGACTTAACCTAGGCTGATTTGAACATCAACACCAGCTGCAAGATCAAGCTTCATTAGTGCGTCTACAGTTTTTTCTGTAGGCTCTACAATATCCATCATGCGCTTATGCGTACGGATTTCATATTGATCGCGCGCATCTTTATTTACGTGCGGAGAAATCAATACTGTAAACCTTTCCTTCTTGGTCGGCAGAGGAATTGGACCACGCACTTGCGCACCAGTTCGCTTTGCCGTGTCTACGATTTCTTGCGTAGACTGATCAATCAGACGGTAGTCAAAAGCTTTCAGTCTGATTCTGATTTTTTGGCTTTGCATACTTAACAAAACTCCGATTATCGCCGCTTAAACAGTATGTTTTCGCAGCACCTGTACAAAAAAGGAGCGGCATTGTACACATTGCACACAAACGTGTCAACACGCACTATTAACCCCTTTGCAAACTGATATAACAACAAAAAAGGCCGCCCAAAAGGCGGCCTTTTCAGTACCGAAATATCTTATTCGATGATTTTCGCTACAACGCCCGCACCTACTGTACGACCGCCTTCACGAATTGCGAAACGCAAACCTTCTTCCATCGCGATTGGCGCGATCAATTCTGCAGAAAGCTGTACGTTATCGCCAGGCATTACCATTTCAACGCCTTCTGGAAGCTCACATGCACCCGTTACGTCCGTAGTACGGAAGTAGAACTGTGGACGGTAGCCTTTGAAGAATGGCGTGTGACGACCACCTTCATCTTTGCTTAGTACGTATACTTCAGCTTCGAACTTAGTGTGCGGCTTAACAGAACCAGGAACACATAG
>NZ_LWFH01001566.1:0-580 GCF_001635725.1 Oleiphilus sp. HI0066 | reverse complement strand
GTTTGTTCAAACTTGAGCTGTTCAATTGTGTATTCTTGACGTGCTTGGCTGTAGCGAAATAGACGGCCAAGATCGAATAACCGTTGGTTAAGTGTGATCTGATAACCATGCTCGTTATACTCGTTTTCGATATCCGGTCCCGGATCTTGTTCTGTGTCGGATTCATTCCAGGTTGTATTGGCACTAGCACTAAGGCTTGGGAAAAACTCAGTAAGGCTGATCGACTTATCGTATTCGCTCGCTTCAAGGCCTGCTTGCGCACTCGCGATTTCAAGATTATTGTTGATCGCTTGTTCGACCACAGAGGCGAGACTATCCGCATAGCTTTGCTGAACATAGCCCAGCTGGCTAAGTAAAATCAGTTTAGTTATAACGAACTTCAACATTCGTGTTGATTATCTCCCTGCGCGACAGACCTTGTGGGGACGCGCTAACTTATTTTTTGTACCGCCATGTAGTTTTTGATTACCTTGAAGATTTCTTCGTTTTTATATGGCTTGCCAATAATGTAGTCCATACCAGCATCCATACATTCTTTTTTATCTTTGTTGCTCGTGAGTGCTGTAGCACCAATGACGGT
>NZ_LWFH01001565.1:0-1063 GCF_001635725.1 Oleiphilus sp. HI0066 | reverse complement strand
AACTGAATACCATAGCCATCCAGCTTATGGGGTTTGTGAGTTGGTAGATGATCATGGGGCTGTAATTAAAGATTGCGGGTTGCGTGGTGAGCTTGTTGGTACAGGGTTTATTAACTCGGCAATGCCTCTTTTGAGATACCGTACTGGTGATTATTGCATGTGGTCTAATGTTAACTGCGATAATGCAGGTTACGGAACGTTTCCTGAAGTAGAAGGACGGTGGAAACAAGAGTTTGTTGAGGGGAGGGATGGTAAGCGAGTTTCCTTAACTGCGCTAAATATGCACGAGGATATTTATGCCCATATTGATGCCATGCAATATGTCGTTGGTGAGCCGGGGCTAGTTGATCTAAACATTATTCCCGCAGTTTCATATGACCAGGGCGTTGAGGAAAAAATATTGGCAGAGTACCGCGAGAAGCTAGGCGGCACTTTTACAGTGCGAGTTAGTTTAGTTGACTCGCTCATTAAGACTAAAATTGGAAAGTGCCCTTTGATGGTTAAGTCGCAGATCGACAGGATTAGCAATTGAAAAAAGTTTTTATTATAGGAGTGGGCCGCTCGGGAACATCTTTACTTCAGAGCATGCTAGCTAGTCATTCAGAAGTCACTTTTGTTCCTGAGACCAGCATGTTGCGACGTTTCGTTTTTGGAGGGAAGCTTGGAAAGGCTGAAGATATTGCGGTCAATCAAGAGCTACTTTGGTCGGATGAGAAGGTCAAGCGACTAGGATTGTCGGAGGGTGATTTTGATGAGGGGCTTAAACCCGCACAGCTTTATGAACAAATTATTACTAAGGGTGTCAGTACACTCTATGTTGGTGATAAAGACCCTAAGCTAATAGAGTATTTGCCTTTGTTAGTCGCAACCTTTCCCGAGAGTGTGATCGTTCATATTAAAAGAGATCCTAGAGACGTATTGGCCTCCAAGAAAAAAGCGGATTGGTCTAAATCAAGGCCATCTTCGATGCATATTGCTGCTGGTTATGCGCAGGAAAAGGCTTTCCAGTCTTTTAAAATGCGCTCAGGATTTAAAAATATCGTAGAAGTCGTATACGAAGATC
>NZ_LWFH01001564.1:0-674 GCF_001635725.1 Oleiphilus sp. HI0066 | reverse complement strand
TCGACGTTGCCATGTGCGATCGGAATAATTTTCGCCTCGGTATTCAGGGACTTAAGAATCGCCCTTAAACGCTCCATATCCGTTTCTTCTACCAAATCCGTTTTGCTAATCAATAGCACGTCGGCAAATTCGATTTGATCAATCAACAAATCGGTTACGCTGCGCTCATCTTCTTCGCCAAGATGTTCGCCCGTTTCTTGTAAGGATCTTGCTTCGTCATAATCATTTAAGAAGTTCAGCGCATCCACAACCGTTACCATGGTATCCAGCTTTGCAACATCAGACAGTGAAACGCCATCTTCATCGGCAAAAGTGAAGGTCTCTGCAACGGGTAGCGGTTCTGAAATACCCGTTGATTCGATCACCAGATAATCAAAGCGCCCTTCTTTCGCTAGGTTATTCACTTCAACAAGAAGGTCTTCGCGCAAGGTACAACAGATACAGCCATTGCTCATTTCGACCAGTTTTTCTTCTTGATGACTTAGACTCACCTCATTTTGCACCATCGATGCATCGATGTTGATTTCACTCATATCATTCACGATCACCGCGACACGCTTGCCCTCGCGATTGTTCAGTATATGACTTAAAACAGTGGTTTTTCCTGCACCTAGAAAACCAGACAGGACGGTTACGGGTAATCGATTCATCAGTATCTCATTGCTTAATTAACG
>NZ_LWFH01001563.1:0-1281 GCF_001635725.1 Oleiphilus sp. HI0066 | reverse complement strand
CCAAGCGCTATCCGGGAACGGTCGCGAACAATAAGGTTTCTCTCAATGTAGAGAAAGGTGAGATCCATGCGCTGCTTGGCGAGAACGGTGCAGGCAAAAGTACGCTGATGAAAATTATTTACGGAGTGGTCAAGCCTGATGAAGGTGAGATGCTCTGGGAAGGAAAACCTGTTTCAGTAAAAGGCGCTTCGCACGCTAGGGAACTTGGAATAGGGATGGTGTTTCAGCATTTCTCTTTATTTGAAACGCTTACCGTGGCTGAAAACATCGCACTCAGTATTCCGAAAGACCAAGTCGGGTCGATGGATGGCTTGAAGCAGCGTATCAGTGAAGTATCTGAACGCTATGGAATGAAGCTCGATCCAGATCGTTATGTTCACACCTTATCTATCGGTGAGCAGCAACGCGTAGAAATTGTTCGCTGCCTACTTCAAGACGTTAAACTACTCATTCTCGACGAACCTACCTCCGTACTGACCCCACAAGAAGTTGAAACTCTCTTTAAGACACTTCAGACATTGAGTGCTGAAGGCTGCAGTATTTTGTTTATCTCACACAAGCTTGATGAAGTGCGTGCTATTTGCACAGGCGCAACGATTTTGCGTGGCGGTGTGGTGACAGGTGACTGTAATCCGCAAGAAACAACAACGGATGAAATTGCGCGTTTGATGGTTGGCGATGACACTCCATTGAATCAGGACTACCAGAAAGCGGTCGGTGGTGATGTATTCCTTCAAGTTACTAACTTGAGTCACCAATCAGACGATCCATTCTCTACTTCACTTAAAAACATCACCATGGATGTGCGCAAAGGTGAGATTCTGGGTATTGCTGGTGTTGCAGGAAATGGGCAAGAAGAACTGCTCGATATGATCGGTGGCGAAGAGCTAGGTGAAGCCTCTGTCATCAAGTTTGAAGATCTGACAGTGGGTAAATTAGGACCTGCCGAACGACGCGCTTTAGGTTTAGGTTTTGTCCCTGAAGAACGTCTAGGACGTGGTGCGGTTCCAGATATGTCCTTGGAAGACAATGGTCTACTCACGGCATATCAAACGGGTGATTTGGTCAATAAAGGTTGGATTAATCGCTCCAAAGTCAAAGAGTTCGCCAACACTATTATCAGTAACTTCAAAGTAAAAACACCGGATGCGCAAGCGCAAGCGAAGTCTTTGTCTGGTGGTAATCTCCAAAAATACATTATCGGTCGTGAGATTCTTCAAAATCCTAAGTTATTAGTGTGTTCGCATCCTACGTGGGGTGTGGATATTGGTGCTGCGATTT
>NZ_LWFH01001562.1:0-1404 GCF_001635725.1 Oleiphilus sp. HI0066 | reverse complement strand
TAGTAGAACACGATATGGATTTTGTGCGTTCAATCGCGAGAACCGTGACCGTATTGCATCAAGGTTCTGTGTTGGCCGAAGGGACCATGGATGAAGTTCAAAATAATCCTAAAGTTAAAGAAGTGTATCTCGGAGAGTAATGATGCTTAGTATTTCGAATTTGAACCAATTTTATGGTGAAAGTCATACTCTTTGGGATCTCGATATTGAAATAGAAGAGGGTAAGTGCACCTGTCTGATGGGGCGCAATGGTGTTGGGAAAACCACCTTGCTTAACTGCGTAATGGGGCTTATCCAGCCAGCATCTGGGAGCATAAAGCTAGGAGATAAAGATTTAACTAGTTTGAGTGCGGAGCAGCGTGCGCCAAGTGGAATTGGATATGTACCTCAAGGGCGTCAGATATTTCCTATGCTTACAGTCGAAGAGAACCTTCAAATTGGATTGCCAATCCGCAAGGATAAAAAGAAGCAAATTCCTGACTTTATTTATGAACTCTTCCCTGTACTGCACGACATGAAGCATCGACGAGGCGGAGATTTAAGTGGCGGCCAGCAACAACAGCTTGCTATTGGACGTGCGCTAGTGCTCGACCCAAAGCTACTGATTTTGGATGAGCCTACTGAAGGGATTCAACCGAATATTGTTCAGGAAATCGGCGATATCATTCGCAAACTAAATAAGGATATTGGGCTTACTGTACTTCTAGTGGAGCAAAAGCTTCCTTTTGTTCGTCGTACATCAGATAACTTCATAATCATGGATCGCGGCCGAAAAGTGGCTATGGGTGGTTTAGAAGAATTAAATGATGACTTGGTTAGGGAGTACTTAACGGTATAAACTACCTGCTCGCTTCGGTTTAAATTAAAGAAAGATGAATGCAGCAGTCCACAATCCTTTAGATGGCCTTTCAAGCTATGGTTCAGACCGTGCTTGGGAGGCTAATCTTCACTTATCTTATGCGTTAAAAAGTAACAGAACGATCGTCAGTGATATGCGTTTTAAAGGGCCTTTGCGCGTGCAGAGACCTTTTTATCCCGAGCAAGGACGATGTCACACCTACTTGCTTCACCCCCCGGGTGGGATGGTAAGTGGCGATAAAATCGATATTTCTGTTGATGTCAACGAAGGTGCGGAAAGTTTTATTACAACGCCTTCTGCCGGCAAACTTTATGGCGCAGACTCAGAAAACGTTGTTCAAACTCAAAATATAGAACTCAATGTTGCCGATAACGCGACCTTGGAGTTTCTTCCTCAAGAAAATATTTTATTCGATCGCGCAAACGGCAAGCTTTCGACGTCAATTAATCTTAGTAAATCTTCCAAATTTATTGCGTGGGATATGTTAAGTTTCGGGCGTCCTCATGGTGGGTACCATTTTAAGAGCGGCAGCTTAGACCAGCTTC
>NZ_LWFH01001561.1:0-1114 GCF_001635725.1 Oleiphilus sp. HI0066 | reverse complement strand
AAACCACCTCACGCCCTAGTTCGGCATAAGCTCGCGCAATTAAGTCAAGAATATCGTTAGACCCATTCCCCAGGGTAAGTTGCGATGACTGAACTTTTAAACGCGATGCAAGCGCTTCTTTTAGTTTAAAGCCATTACCATCAGGGTAGCGCGTCAATTGAGAAAGCTCGTTGCGGATTTCTTCTAAAGCAATTGGGCTAGGGCCAAGCGGGTTTTCATTACTTGCGAGCTTTACGATATTCGAGATGCCTAACTCTCGCTCCAACTCATCGCTTGGTTTGCCCGGTTGATAAGGATGTAAGCCTCGGGCACCTTGAGTCGCCAAAGACACAAAATCACAAGAAGAACGCGTTAAATCGCCCATTAGAAAACCCTTTTAAATCTATAAATACGCGTTACAAAACGCCAACGGGATAGGAACCAAGATGCTTAATGTCGACGGCATCTGGCGAAATATCTTTGATCACCGCCTGAACATTCTCATCATCAAAATGACCATCAAAATCGATATAGAAAACGTAAGCCCAAGTACTACTATTAGAGGGCCGAGACTCTAAGCGATTCATATTCACGCCGTGACGCTGAAATGGCTCCAAGACGTGATACAAAGCACCCGGCTTATCTTTCACTGAAACCATAATTGATGTTTTATCTTCGCCGCTCGCAGGCACGACCTCAGAACCGATAATAAGAAAACGTGTCGTGTTATCAGGACTGTCTTCTACATTTTTTGCTAGGAAATCTAAATCGTAGAGCTCTGCCGCCATATCACTTGCGATGGCAGCAACTCCAGGCTCCTCAGCGGCTAGTTTCGCAGCCTTACCATTGCTCGATACAGCAATACGCTCAACCTGCGGACAATGCGAATCCAACCATTTTCTGCATTGTGCTAGCGCCTGCTGGTGCGCATAAACGCGGGTCACATTCTCAAGCTTGGTTTCAGTTCCGCTGAGCAAGTTGTGGTGTATGCGAAGCTTTACCTCACCTGCAATAAATAAAGGTGAGTCTATAAAGCTGTCTAAAGTATGATTAACAATCCCTTCAGTTGAGTTTTCAACTGAAGGGATTGTTAATCATACTTTAGACAGCTTTATAGACTCACCTTTATTTATTG
>NZ_LWFH01001560.1:0-1192 GCF_001635725.1 Oleiphilus sp. HI0066 | reverse complement strand
TCGGTACATGTTGACTCGCACAAATGTAAGATTTCGAGAGTGTAAACACCCTCGCAAATGTTGCAAGGGGTTTGATCTGGGTAGGGACTAGCTATTAGCGATGCGGAGCTGCTTTTTGGTTTGCTTGATCTGTTCGGCTCGCTCAGCAGATGGCGTGGTCTCGAATGATGGAATCCATTTGCGATCATCTAGCGTGACAAAATGGCTTAACGCTTCTGTTTCGATCACTCTGATAGATGTTGGGCTTTTTAGAGCGCTCTTTAACATCAGATTTCTATTGAGAATTCTATCTACTTTAGGAATTAAGAATGTTCCATGACGCAGATGTGCATAGGCTGAATAGTCGGCTTTATCCATCCATGCGAATAAGTTTTCAATGTTACGAACAATAGTGAGATGGTCTTTTGTTGCCGTAAATAGCTTGTGTAATAACTTTTTCTTTCGTGGGTTTAGTTTGCCGAAGAACATCTGCCCGTAAGACGAAGAGGGCGTGCTATTGATTAATCGAATTACCCAAGGCCACATTCCATGACTTACAGGCTCAAGCAGCGCAGATACGAGTGGGTGAGTCTTCCCGCCAGGTAGTGCTGGTGCTTCAAGGATAACTTCAACGTGCTCGAAAAGATCGGGACGTTGATTAACTGCTTCAAGAATGACGGCTCCACCTCGAGAGTGGCCATGAATTCTAATCTTGTTCGTGGTGGGAAGGTTTTCTAAAGCTTGTGTAAGAATACATGCATCATATTCTATTGTGCCTTCCAAATACTTAATTGGGATTTCCCAACTTGCCGGCTCCGGTAAAGGGCCTTCGACTGGAATATGATAGTTACTACAGGTGATGAGGATGAGTTCGGTGCTAGGGTCTTGGTATGACTGCGTAAAATAGCAATGGTTTTCTAAGAACCCATGAACGCCAATAACGGTGTGTGTTGCATCGTCCGCATGATTCCGAACACTGACAGCGCCTTTACCGACTGTAAACACTTTGCCTGAGAACATCTCAGTATATGTTTGTGCGATAGGCTTTATTAGTTTTCGAGCGTGAGTGGCTTGCACAGCAGTTAATCTCCCCAGTAATAACCGCCGCTAGTAATTCATCCTATCTAGCGATATTTGTGCTGTCCTTAGCTTTCATTATTAATGTTATTAAAGTGTTTGACTAAATATAGATCAGTAACTATATAAAAGCTCT
>NZ_LWFH01001559.1:0-1126 GCF_001635725.1 Oleiphilus sp. HI0066 | reverse complement strand
ATAGATAGAACGCTGCTTTGGATTATGCTCAGCAGCGCTGCCTTATCTACGCTCGTGCTTGTTTATCTGGTATGCAGGTTTCGATTGCAAAAAGTTCATAGCGACGTGGTATTAGCGGATTCACTTGTGCAGTCAGCCATTTCTGGTGAACGAAAATCAACGCAGCGTTTGCATTTTTCCGAGACCATTTCACTTGTCACAAATGCTAATCAAGCGCTGTCGACGCAAGAGCAAAAGGTATCAAAGAAACCTAAAACATCAGCACCTGCGGCGGAAGAAGAGCTACCTGTAAATGAGCCTCTCGCCGAACTTGTTGTTGATGAAGAATTAGAGCCTGAGCACGACCTAAGTGACGAGCTAAATTTTGATGATTTGGACCTAGATGAGGAGTTGGGTTTGAACGAAACTACAGAAACTGTTGTTGAAGAAAAGACAACTTATTCAATCGAGTCTTCAATTTTCCGAGCTTATGATATTCGTGGAATCGTCGATGAAACTTTAACTGACGAAGGCGTCGAGTTAATCGGTCGAGCGCTTGCATCTGAAGCCTTGGCGCAAGGACAAAGTACTCTGTGTGTCGGTTATGACGGGCGCTTATCTAGCCGACCATACTGTGAGGCAATCTGCAGAGGTATTACTTCCGCAGGGGCTGACGCAATCGTTATTGGCCAAGTTCCTACTCCTGTTTTGTATTTTGCGACACATCATTTAAATACTGGAACTGGCGTTATGATTACCGGTAGTCATAATCCAAGTAACTACAACGGTTTCAAAATGATGGTAGCTGGCAACACGCTTTCCGGTCCAGACATTCAAGCCTTGTACAATCGTATCGTAAATGGTGACCTAGCTAGTGGCAGTGGCACGGTCAGTGAGCAAAATGTTGATGATGCCTACCAAGACACAATCGTTAATGATGTGGCTGTTGCTGCGCCACTTAAGGTCGTTGTTGATGCTGGTAATGGTGTTGCGGGCGAGCTTGCGCCTAAGTTGATTGAAGAGCTTGGTTGTGACGTGGTGCCATTGTTTTGCGAAATTGATGGAACGTTTCCAAATCACCACCCTGATCCAGGCAAACCGGAAAACTTACAAGATTTGATCGCGGCAGTTCAGCGAGAGAATGCCG
>NZ_LWFH01001558.1:0-858 GCF_001635725.1 Oleiphilus sp. HI0066 | reverse complement strand
ACTGAGACTCATCTTCAAGGTGGGGTAACGATATTTCCCCAAACTCATTCAGCGTAACTTCTTTGAATATATCGAGGTCGTCTCGCAAACTTAAACGTACCGTAAAATTGGTAATCTCGCCGCTAGACAGAAACATGAAATCGGGCGTCTTTTTATCCCGCAGAGAAGAATCGCTAGTAGAACTTGAATCGTCATCATCAAAAACACTGCCACCAAATTCACTTTCTTCTTTTTCAGAGCTCGGGAGAACTACCTCTTCACCTTCTCTCTCAAATTCGAGAAACATCCATTCGGGCAATACTTGAGGTTTTAGGACTGGGCTGGTCGCGAGGGACCAATTTTGTTCTTCTTCGTTGTACGAAATGAAATCGTAAGCCTGCTCACTAATTCGAACACCGATTTCAGCATTACTAAAGATAGCTTCATTTGCCGCGGTTCGCATGAGCGCATGCATTCTATTGGTTTCTATATCCAATTCACGCGCTTGATTACCGCCGAAGCTCGTCGTAGCAAGGCCAGCGAGCAATCCAAGCAATACCATCACGACCAACAATTCAATGAGCGTAAAGCCCTTATTACGTTGATATTGCTCGGAAGAAAAAAACATAACTTAGTTCAAGTCGTGCACACTAATATCAGCCGCATCACCCTCACCGCCTTCGCGCTGATCTGCGCCAAACGAATACAGGTCGTAAGGACCTTCAGAGCCTGGGCTTACATACTGATATTCAACACCCCAAGGATCTTTTGGAACGCTTGGCAAGTATCCATCTTTGCTCCAGTTCTTTGGTTCAGGTGAACCTGATGGCTTATTAACCAAAGCCTCTAAACCTTGCTCAGTGCTAGGGTAATTGAAAT
>NZ_LWFH01001557.1:0-1076 GCF_001635725.1 Oleiphilus sp. HI0066 | reverse complement strand
GGAGCGTTAAGTCGGGCGGCAGCTACGGTACATTGGTCGTGGATGCAAATGGCAAGTGGACGTACACCTTAGACGTGAGCAACCCTGCGGTTCAAGGTTTAGCGAGTGGTCAATCGATGATTGATCACATTACTGTTGAAGTGCGAGATGCGAGCTCAGGCGTAAGTACGCAAGTTATCGATGTCACGATTAACGGCGCCAATTCACAGCCCAATATTCAAGGTGTTGTTCAAGGTCTAGCGGTTGAGGATCAATTAAATGCTGTCACAGGTCAACTTCAGCATGGCGACCCAGATCAAGGGGATACCCACACCTGGTCTTTGGTGGGAGGAGGTCAATCACCATGGGGGAGCATGCAGGTTGATGCGAACGGCAAATGGACCTTTGTCTTAAATCAAAACAAGGCGCAACGCTTGGGCGATGGCGAAACGCACGAACTTGCGTTTCAAATTAAAGTGGCTGATCAACACAACGCAAGTGACACCCAAACCGTTAAGGTTGTGATTAATGGTACGAATGACGCACCTCAGATTTCTGGTGTCAGTATCGGGAATGTTCAAGAAAACGGCACCCTCAGAGCGGAGGGTCAATTGCAGCATGGTGAC
Source organism: Oleiphilus sp. HI0066 (assembly GCF_001635725.1). Lineage (NCBI taxonomy): Bacteria > Pseudomonadati > Pseudomonadota > Gammaproteobacteria > Oceanospirillales > Oleiphilaceae > Oleiphilus > Oleiphilus sp. HI0066. Next base: position 471 of record NZ_LWFH01001557.1, on the reverse strand, counting down.
GTGGATGCCAACGACACACACACGTGGAAAGTATTGGCTGGCGGCTTAGGGGCCTTCGGAGTGATGACTGTCGATGCGCTAGGTAAGTGGACTTATGTGCTCGATCAGAACAAAGCACAAGCCTTATCAGATGGGCAAACAGCCACCGAAACTTTTCAGATTGAAGTGCAAGATCAACATGGTGAGCGCTCGGTGCAGACCGTAAATGTGCATGTCGATGGTGCAAATGATGTTCCTCAAATTACCGGCACTGATACAGGAAGGGCTATTGAAGGTTCTAGTATTGCAGCCGCAGGTTCTTGGACGGCTGTTGACCCTGACGCGCTTGATCAACATACCTGGTCCGTCGCAACGCCTGCTCAATATGGCACGCTGACAATTGATGCCAATGGCAATTGGTCTTATGTGCTTCATCAGCCGAATCATGCTGATATTGATCAGCTTGCTGATGGCGAATTAAAAACAGATACC
>NZ_LWFH01001556.1:0-712 GCF_001635725.1 Oleiphilus sp. HI0066 | reverse complement strand
GCCTACCTTGCCCTTTGCAATGGGTATAGCGTACACGGCGGGTATCTGGGTGTTGATCACTCAAGTCGATAAGGCCATATTATCGGGCGGGTTGAGTCTGACAGAATTTGGTTATTACACTTTAGTGGCTCTAGTCGTGGGTGGCATACTGCAAATATCCCAGCCCTTGTCCGAAGCAATTCGCCCGAGAATGACGGTATTTGCCGAGTCAGGAAAAACACAAGAGTTACATGCGCTTTATCTGCTTGGTACGCAGTTGGTTGCAGCGGTATGTTTATCAGCGGCGTTTGTTATTGCATTTAATGCAAGGCCTTTGATTTACCTTTGGACGGGAAATCAAGATGCAGCCGCTTGGAGTGAAGAGGTGCTTTTTTGGTTTGCGCTAGGCAATGGCATATTGGCGGTGGCCGCGTTTCAGTACTACCTGCAATTTGCTTACGGAAAGTTGAAGCTGCACGTTTTTGGCTCAACCTTATCTGCTTGCGTGCAGGTGCCTGTGATTGCCTATGCAGCCTATCACTATGGCGCACTGGGTGCAGCAAAAGCATGGTTCGGGGTGCGGCTGTTGTTTTTTATTTTTTGGGTGCCTGTGGTGCATCGTGCTTTTGCGAAAGGTTTGCATGTGCAGTGGTTATGTAAGGCTGTTTTGCCGGCGGCATTGTTTATCTTTTCGGTTAGCTATTTTTGGCCGCAGCATCTTTTTGGGGAAGAT